>CANQQC010000021.1 GCA_947625925.1 uncultured Clostridia bacterium
AATCTAGAAGATTTAGATGATGTTGCAAATGTTTATCATAACTGGGAACAAGAATAAAATTTAAATGATGGAGATTTTAAAATGTTAAGTAGAAAAAGAAAAAATAATATGATAAATAGCACAATGGATTATGGTAAAGATAATAGCAAAAAAGCTTTAATAGTAATAATTATCCTTATTGTTATTATACTTGTTTTAGGACTTGTATTATCTATAATATATTTTTCAACTGATTTAATGAAAAGCAATAAAAAATTATTTATGAAATATGCTTCTCAAATAGTTGATGAAAAAGATCAGTTTATTGACTCTGAAGTAACACAATATTTTGAGAAAAAAGAAACATCACCATATACTAATCAAGGAAGTTATAATGCAAATATAACTGTGCCAGAAGATGAAAATAAGTTTGAAGCAGTTAATAATTTCAATGTAAGTTTTGAAGGACAGGTAGATAATGCCAACAAAAAAATGGAACAAAAAGTTAGTTTAGACTTTTCAGATGATATAAGGTTACCATTTAATTTTAAACGCTCTGAAAATATTATGGGAATACTTCAAAAAGAATATATTTCAGGTAATTATATAGCTGTTGATTTAGATAATTTAAGTAATATTCTTGGAGATAGTGATATTGATTATACTAATGTATTAGATAGTTTAACAAATTCTTCAAATGTTACGAAATGGACTGAAGAAGAAAAAGAACATATACAAAATACTTATTTGAAATTAATAGAGAAAGAATTAAATAAAGATAATTTCTCTAAAGTAGAAGATTTAAATACAACAGGATATACATTAACTTTAAAAGGTGAAGATATAAAAAATATTGAACTTAAGCTATTAGAAACATTAAAAAATGATGAGATAGTTTTAAATAAATTAAATTCATTACCATCAATAAATGGTCAGAAAAGTAACATTTCAGCAAGTGATATAGAAAAAGAAATAACAGATATTCAAAATAATAACAATGTTTCAGATGAATCTAGTATTGAAATAACTGTTTATACAAAAAATGGAAAAACAAATCAATTTTCTATTACTTTAAATAATGAAACAAAAATAAGTATATCAAAACAAAAAAATGAAAATACATTAGGATATAAAGTTGAGTATGAAATGATGGATAATGAAACACTAGGAAAAATAAATTTGATGATTGTATATACTGGAATTACATCAATGCAAAATGTCAATGAAAATTATGTTGTTGGATTAGAAACAAAGGATGGTTCAACAAAATTTGAATATACACTTAATAATAATGTTAATTTTGATGATAGTGTTGAAATTGAAGATTTTTCAGATGAGGAAACAACAATGCTAACAGATTATGATCAAGAACAAGTAACAAATTTTGTAACATTATTATCAGATAGAATTTCAGGAGTTATGCAAGATGAGATGATAGAAGCAGGAATACAAAATAGTAGTAATCCAGTACTATACTCGATACCATTTTATGGTATGATTATGTATTATGAAGATTCTATGATGTCATCAGTATTAGATGCAACTACTAATGAACAAGATGATATGAATTTAGAAGAAGTAAACAATAGAATTACTACAACTTTGAATTCTTTATACACTGACATATTAGTTAATCAAGGCTTAAGTAATAGTGATGAAGATAGTATAAAATCAGAAAATATGTTAACAGATTCATCAGCAGGTACTTATTCTGTTTCGATTAATGAAGAAGCTGAAGATGGGGAAGATTTTATTACAATTACATGGACTCCAACTGATGAATCTAATGGAAATGAAATTGAAGGAAAAATTATAAAAGATGGTGAATCATATAAAATTGAATCACCAACACAATAAAAATAGGTTCTAAAGTATGAATAAAGAGCATATATTAAATATAATATATGTTCTTTTTTTATGATTAAACTTAGAAAGGAATAGTTATACATATGGATGATTTACTAAGATATTTTCCTAATAACTTATTTAGTTTATTAAAAAATATTATTTCAAAAGATGAAAGAATTAAAAACGAGTTACAAGAAATAAGAATTAGAACTAAAAAACCTGTTATTCTTAAATTACAAAATAAGGATATAGTACTTGATTATATTGCTGAGCAATCAGAAATATTGCAAATTTTAGAAAAATTATGTGAAAATTCTATTTATGCATATAAAAAACAAATATGTGATGGATTTTTAACAATAAAAGGTGGACATAGAATTGGAATAACAGGAAGTGCTGTTATGGAAAATAATAAAATTGTAAATATGAATTATATAAATAGTTTGAACTTTAGAATTGCAAGAGAAGTTTTAAATTGTAGTAATCATATTATTGGACAAGTTTTAGATTTAAAAAATAAAAATATTTATAATACTTTGATAGTGTCACCACCAGGTAAGGGGAAGACAACATTATTAAGAGATATCATAAGAGTAATAAGTAACGGAATACCTGAATTTGAATTTCCTGGACAAACCTGTGGCGTTATAGATGAAAGAGGAGAAATTGCAGCTACATATAAAGGAATTGCTCAAAATGACGTAGGTGTTAGAACTGATGTAATTGGAAATATAACCAAAAGCAAAGGTATGAAAATGCTCATTCGTTCAATGGCTCCTCAAGTTATTGCTTGTGATGAAATAGGTTCAAAAGAAGATATAGAAGCTATAAAAGAAGCAATGATTTCAGGAGTAAAAGGTGTTTTCACAATGCACGGAAGTAATATGGAGGATATACAAAATAATAAAGAAATTTACGAATTAGTTGAAAATAAAAAAATAGAAAAAATTATTTTTATATAAAGTTCTAAAGGAGGTTAAGTATGAATATAATAAAGTACATACTCTTTGTTTTAATATTTATAACTTCAATAATAATAGGAAGATTATTATCGAAAAAATATATAGACAGAGTAAATGAATTAAAAGATATGAAAAATGCATTAAACATTTTTAAAACTAAAATAAAATTCACATATGAACCATTAGGAGAGGTTTTTTGTGAAATTTCTCAATCAATGAAAAATAATGTTGGAAATATTTTTGAAGAAGCAAAAAATAAAATGGATAAATTTACAGCTCAAAATGCGTGGGAATTAGCTGTAGATGAAAGTAATAATAATTTAACTAAAGAAGATAAAAAAATAATAAAAATGCTTTCAAAATTACTTCGGACAAACAGATATAGAAGGACAAATAAGTCAAATAGATATTACAAATAAATTCCTAGAAAAACAAATAGAAATAGCACAAATAGAGAAACAAAAGAATGAAAAATTATATAAAAAACTTATACCTACAATTGGATTATCTATCATAGTAATACTATTTTAGGAGGGAAAAAATGGATATAAGTTTACTATTTAGAATAGCAGCCATTGGAATATTAGTTGCTGTTTTATATCAAGTTTTAGTTAGAGCAGGTAGAGAAGATCAAGCTATGATGACAACTTTAGCGGGATTAATAATTGTATTAACAATGGTTATAAAAGAAATAAGTGAGTTATTTAATACTGTAAAAACAATTTTTAATTTATAAAGATAGGAAAAATTATGGAAGTTATAAAAATAATTGGAATTGCTTTTATTGCTTTAATAATTGTTGTTTTATTAAAACAATATAGACCAGAATATACAATTTATGTAAGTATAGTTGCAGGAATTTTAATAATTGCATTAGTTATAGATAAACTTGCAGGTGTTATAACTTTACTTCAAAATATTGCAAATAAAACAAATATAAATAGTCAGTTTTTAGGATTATTATTAAAAATAACAGGAATTGCGTTTTTGTCTGAATTTGCAGTTAGTATATGTCAGGATGCTGGAGAAAATGCAATTGCAAGTAAAATAGAAATTGGAAGTAAGATTTTAATTGTATCCATGTCAATTCCTATAATTTCAAGTTTATTAGAAATAATTATTAAAATATTACCTAATTAAAAGGAGCACTAATGAAAAAAATACTTTTAAGAATAATAATTATATTTATTATATCAGTAAATGTATTTGAAATACGTGTATATTCACAAGACAATGAAACTTTAATTGAACAACAAGAAACATTTGAAATAAATGAGTTTCTTGAAAATTCGAAACAATATGCAGGTGATTTTTTTGAAGGGATAGATATAAAAGAAGTATTAGATAAGGCTATAGAAGGAAAAGTTAATAATAGTAATATTTATAAAAGAATATTGAATTTATTTGGACAAGAGGTAAAAAACGTAATACTTTCGCTAGTAAGTATTCTATCAATTATATTGATACATAGTATATTAAGATCAATTAGTGAAAATTTATCAAAAACAAACATATCTAATTTAATCTATTATGTTCAATATATTTTAATAATAACTATAATTATGACTAATGTTTCAGATGTTGTGAAGATTGTAAAAGAAGCATGTAGTAATTTAGTAGGTTTTATGAATATGTTAGTTCCGTTACTTACTACCTTGATGCTATATACAGGAAGCATAACAACAAGTAGTGTATTAGAGCCAATAATATTATTTATGATAAATTTTTTAGGAAATATAATTCAAACAATTATTATACCTATAATATTAGTTGTAACAAGTTTGTGTGTTATTTCAAAAATTTCTGATCAAGTTCAAATAGATAAAATAAATAATTTTTTGAAATCTAATATTGTTGGATTTTTAGGAATAATATTAACGATATTTGTTGGAATAACTTCTTTAGAAGGTACTTTATCAAGTAGTGTAGATGGTATTACGGCGAAAACAACAAAAGCAGTAGTAAGCAGCAGTATACCAGTTGTGGGAAAAATTTTAGGAGATGCTGTTGACACTGTATTAGGATGTGGATTGATCTTAAAGAATGCTGTTGGAATATTAGGAGTAATAATAGTTGTTGGAATTTGCATCGTTCCAATTATAAAGATTTTAGTTATTATGATGTCTTATCGATTATTATCAGCGATTTGTCAACCAATAGCAGATAAAAAAATTATAAATTTATTAGATCAAATGAGTGATATTTTTAAAGTTTTTTTGGCAATATTATGTTCTATATCTGTAATGATAATAATTGGGACAACCTTAACAATAAAGATGTCAAATACAGGAATGATGTATAGATAGGGGATTATAAGAATGATAGAATTTATAAGCAATTGGGCTAAGAATATTGGATTTACGATTGTTATAGTTTCGATGTTAGAAATGATTTTGCCAAATAATAATACAAAAAAATATATAAGAATAGTTATGGGTACATATGTATTGTTTTGCATGATTTCTCCTTTTATAAAAAACAATATAAATATGGATGATTTTAATTTTGAAAACTATGTACAAACTTCTAGTACAAGTGAAATAAACCAAGAATCTATGAACAGAAGAATAGAACAATTATATATTGAAGAATTAGAAAAAGATATTACTAAAAAAGTGCAAGAAAAAGGATATATAGTTAATAAATGTAAAGTTGAAGCGACAATAACAAATAATATAGACACAACTAAAATTGATAAAGTTATATTAAATGTAGAAGTTGATGAAAATGTAAAACAAAGAGATAATATTGAAGATAAAGTGGTAAGTCAAATACAAAAAATTAAAGAAGTAAATACAACAATCAATAGAGATGAAAATGACAATACTAGCAAAAATAAAAAAAATAAATTAACTCAAACCGAAAAAAAAGAGTTAATAAAGTTCTTAAAAGATGAATATGAGGTGAATGAAAAATGTTTAGAAATAAGCTGAAAGAGACTTTAAAACAAGAAACTGACAATAAAAAGAAGATAGAAAATTTGGTTTTTTTAATAATAGTTATAATAATAACTGTAATAGTTATAAATATAATTTTAGATAATGGAAACAATGAAGCAACTAATCAAGAAAATACAACTACAAAAACGAAAAAATTAGCTAGTTCTTTAGGAATAGCAAATGATGAGACAATACAAACAAATTCCAGCAATAACGATTTAAAAAAAGAGTTAGAAGATATACTAATGAAAATACAAGGAGTAAAAGATGTAAAAGTGTTTATAAACTATTCCCAATCTAGTGAAACAATTGCTATGTATAATGAAAATACTAAAAAAAGCCAGACTGAAGAAACAGATACATCTGGAGGAATTAGAAAAATAGAGGAAAATGATACTCAAAAAGAAGTTGTATATCAAGAAGATAATGGAGAAAAGATTCCAATAACGCAAAAAATAGTTAATCCTAAAGTAGAGGGTGCAATAGTAACTGCAAAAGGTGCTCAGGATGCAAATGTCAAAACAAGTATTATCCAAGCGGTTGAAGCTGCTACCGGTTTACCAACTCACAAAATACAAGTTTTTGAAATGAATTAACGAAAAAGGAGGAAACTAAAATATGAAATTTTTAAAAGGAAATCAGGCAATTATATATATAATTGCTTTAATGTTAATCACAGCAGGTTATTTAAATTATACTACTAAAAATGAAGAGACTAAGCAAACAACAAGTAGTGTAGAAACAAATTCAACACAAGTAGCTGATATTGGAGATGCTACTTTAGTAAATAGTAATGATGTTGTTTCAGAAAGTTTGGCAGATTCTAATGAAGAAACTAATCTAAATAATACAACAGAAGAAACATCAGATTTAACAGATGAAAGTAAACAAACAAATAATGATAATATTGAAAGTAGTGATTATTTTGCAAGTTCAAAAATAGAAAGAGATAAAATGTATTCACAAATGATAGAAGTGTATCAAAATGTATTAAATAATACTAGTTCAGATGAAGCACACAAAAAATTTGCTACTGAAGAAATAAAAAAAATAAATGATATAAAAAATAGTACTATGATATGTGAAAATTTAATAAAGACTAAAGGATTTGAAAATAGTGTTATTTTTGTAAATGGTGATAGTATAAATGTAATTGTTGGTACAACACAATTAGAAAAAGAGGTGGTTTCAGAGATTCAAAATATAATAGAAAGAGAAATGAATGCTCAAGCAAAAAATATACATATAGCAATGAAATAATTAGTAAACAAATAGTAATATTTTTGTAACGAAAATGTCATCAAAAAAAATGTAAAAATATTGAAAAAATACTTTGAATTTAGTATAATACAGTTATTATTAGAACAAGCCTATAGACTTGTTCTTTGTAGTGTTTACTAAAAGGAGGAAAAATTTATGAAGAAAATGCTAAAATTTGCAATTGTTGTTAGTATTATATTTGCTATGTTAAGCGGAAATGTAGCAGTTATAGCAGCAAACACATTAGAACCACAAGCAACTGTCAAAGAAGCTGAAGAAACAGCGATAGATAATACTAAAACAATACCACAGACAACGATGACGCCACAGACACCAGTTGTTGAACAGGGAAAAGAAGAAGAACCTGGAACACAACAAGAAGGGGAACAAGAAGAACCAACATCTAGTGAAGATACTGATACTTTAGACGGAAAAAACAAAGAAGAAATATTTGATTCTGATAATGAAGTAACAGAAGATTCAATAGCCCCTAAATACAATGATAGTGTAGACGCACAAGATCAAGCAGATGCAGATGAAGCTGCTACAACCAGTCTAGAAGATGAAGAAGATGAAGAAGGTGAAGAACAGAAAGAAATAGCACCAGGAGAATTATTTGTAACTTTGAATCTAAAGTTACCAAATGATAAGGTAATACCAGGAAACTTCTCAATTTCTTTACAAAAAAACAATAATGGACAACCAGATGGAGATCCAATACCACTAAAAAGTGCAACAGGAGGAAAAGGAGCTATATATTGGGAGTTTGATAACATTCCAGTAGATAGTGACGAAGAAGACAGTTATACAAACTATAATTTAAGAATAACGCCAGAACAAGGTTGTTTTTATCAACCATATTCACAAATAGTTTCAGTAAAAAGTGGAAAAATAACAAGATTAGATATTACAAATAGTTTTGATGTTAATAGCTTAGATGAAAAAGCAACAAGAGCAGTAATGGGAGTTGGAAATGTTGCTGGAAATTCTGAAACTGTTGACGATGATGATATAAACGAGATGATAAAGGCAATTGAAAATAAAAGTGCAAATTATGATTTAAATGGAGATGGAAAAACTAATATTATAGATTTATCATATATTGCTATAAATAAAGGTAAACAAAATGCTCAAGTAGGAGACTATTGGTATGAAGAAATAGTAATTGCAGATGAAACAACATTTGCACGGACAAAATACAACAACAACAAAAATAAATGAAAAAAATGGTAAGTTAGAAGATATATTAAAAAATAATGACAAATTTGTTTCAATAGGCCCTAAACAAGGTGGTGAAATTTCAAATACTAATCCAGTTGAATTGACTATAAATTTAGCAAATAATGAAGTTGAAACAGAAGAGATTACAATCTCACCATCTTCAAATCCTGAAAATTTCATACAAGGTGGAGAAGCTGAAATAATTTATGATGATAATGGGGTTGATAAAACTTTAACATATCAAATAGGAAATCAAAATGGAGAACTAATAGCAGATGCTGTAGCAGGAGAAACACTAGTATGTAGTTTAGCTGCAACAACAGAAGTATCACCAAAAGTATCTAACAAAGCAACAATAGAAAGTGATGGAACAATAGTAATAGATTTAGGAAATAAAGTTGCAGTGAAAAAAATCACAATTAGAGTAACATCAACAAAAAGCAAAAAACTAGCAGATATAGCAAAAGTAGAATTCCTAAATGAAATGGAAAAAAGAGTACCAGCACCAGTAATTGAATCACCATCTAATATAAAAGGAGAAGCTGGATATGATTCACTTGTAATTTATTGGGATGCAATGACAAATGTTACAGGATATGAATTAGAAATAAAAGCAACAATAAATGGAACTGAAAAAGTAGAATATCATCAAGTAGATGGAAATCAAATAACATTAAAACAATTCTACACAGAAGATTTTAAAGATAATCATTATACACCTTTCCATATTAGAGTTCAATCAGTAAATGGAGAATGGAAAAGTGGTTATTCTGAACCTATTACATTAACACCAGTACCAAACGGACCACCAGCTGAACCAGACAATCTATATGTAAAAGGTGGAATAAGAGAAATTACAGCAACTTGGAAAAATATGAAATCAACAAGAAAATATAATGTAAGATATAAAAAATCTACAGATCCAGAAGATAAATGGATAACAGCAGCACAAGGATTAGAAACAAACTCAATAAAAATTACAAACTTAGAAGATAAAACAAAATATCAAGTACAAGTACAAGGAGTAAATGAAAAAGGTGAAGGTCCTTGGTGCTTACCAGGAGAAGCTGAAACAACAGTGGTAGAACCAGCAATATTACCAAGGTATAATGCATTAAACTTACCTAAAAAAGATAGTTCAGGAAGAGAATTAGAAGGAGTATTAACAGAAAATATAGTTAATGCAACTTATGGAAATGGCAAAGGACGTATGGTAGATAGTCCATTAGATACGGATAAAAAATCAGCTAAAGGTACTGTTGATAATACATTCACATCATACTATCAAGTAGATGACTGGGATGATGGTGGATATCCTGAATATACTGATAGAAATGGAAATAAAGGTATAACAGTTGAATTTAACAAAGCATATGATATGAACTACTTTACATTTGCACAAATTGAAAATTTAGGAGAATTTTTAGATGCAAAT
This sequence comes from uncultured Clostridia bacterium, assembly GCA_947625925.1. Lineage (GTDB taxonomy): Bacteria > Bacillota > Clostridia > TANB77 > CAG-508 > CAG-269. Next base: position 9,645 of record CANQQC010000021.1, read on the forward strand.
ATATATTATTGGGAAGAGGGATCGAATCAAATAAAAGGACCTATTCAACCGGCTCAAATTATAGGTAGAACAGATTCAAATGGTAGAGATTATACAGTAATTAAATTAAAAGAAAAAATAAAAGCTAAAAAAGTAAATATACAAGTAGGAAGAAGATATGGTTATACTAACAAAATAACTATTGCAGAAATGCGTTTCTATAAGTATGATTCTTTAGAAGATGAAGTAAATGATTTATTTAAAGATCAAATGCACATAGAATTAAAAGATAATGTTGACAGTGCAAAAATTGAGGGACTACAAAAAAGATTAGATACAACAGATCAAAATGAATATTGTCCAGCTGATAAAGATGGAAAAATTCCAGAACATAACGGTGAATTTAATCCAGAAAAAGATTCTATACAAATAGAACTTAACTTAGCAAGAGACTTATTAAATGATAAAAATGCATTAAAAGAAGTAGTAAGTATAGATACAAGTGTTACAACTAAAAAAGATGGAAATATACCATTTTTAGGAGGTTTAAATGCTTGGCAACCACTTGGAGTAACAGCATATGCTAAAGAAAAAATAAAAATATATGTAGGAAATCCAAATAAAAAGATTGGACAAAATACAGATCTTAAATTAGTATCAACACAATATCATGCAGAAGCAGCATATTGGAAAGGAACTGATAGAACATTAAAAGTTGGTATAAATGAAATAGAAGTACCACAAATAATAACATCAGCAAAAGAAAAAGGTGGATCATTATATATTGAATACACAGGAAACAATCCAAATGATCAATATAAAGTAAGAGTATGTGGTGGAGAAAAAATACCAGTATTAAATTTATCAAAACTTGATAGAAACACAGACAAAGAAAAAAGGCTTCAATTAGTGAGAGAATATTTAAGCGAAATAAAGAATCAAGTAAAAGATTTAGAAACAAATCATAATAATAAACATAGTAAAATAGAAGCATTAAATTATAAATATGAAACTGATCCAGATAAAGATGAAGATTGTATATTAGGAGCAACAGAAATCGTATTAGATCAAATGATGTACTCAGTGTCAGCAAGACAAATACTTAAAGGATTACAAACTAATACAGCACAAGGAAAAGAGGCAGAAAAATTAAATGATTCATTAACTGCTATGGAAGATAAAAAATTAAATGATTCATTAACTGCTATGGAAGATATGATAGATTTATTCTATTCACATAAGGGATTAGATAAAAATGCAGCAACAGATAGTTTAAATAGATATCCAGTATCTAGGTTAAATATACGTTATCATCAAATGTTTGCAGGTGCAGCAATGTATGCTGGAGGTCAACACATTGGTATACCATATAAAGACGTTCCAACATTAGCACAAGGAAAAACTATAAAAACAAAGGCTGATGGAAGATATGAAAGTGGAAATTACTTCGGATGGGGAATTTCACATGAAATAGGACATATAATAAACGAAAGTTACTATGTTCACGGAGAAGTTACAAACAACTACTTCTCAGTATTATCACAAGCACAAGACACAAATGAAACAGTGCGCTTCAAATATCCAGATGTATATAAGAAAGTAACATCAGGAAAAACAGGAAAAGCTCAAAATGTATTTACACAATTAGGTTTATATTGGCAATTCCATTTAGCAAATGATAAAGGTGGATACAATTTTGAAACATATGAAACATATGATAAGCAACTTGAAAATCTTGTATTTGCTAGAATGGATAAATATGCAAGAGAATTTAGATATACAAAAAAGACAAGTGCACCAAAAGCTGAAGGCGAAAAAGGAATAGACCTTGTATTAGACACTACAGTTGAACCTTATGTTAAAACAGATAATAACTTAATGAGATTAGCTTGTGCTGCAACACAGCATAATGTATTAACATTCTTCAAAAAATGGGGAATGGAACCAGATCCAGAAACAGAAGCTTATGCAGAACAATTTGAACCAATATATGAAGAAGGAACTGAAAAAGAAAAAGCAATTTGGTACATAAATGATGATGCGAGAGCTTACCAGTTACAACAAAAACCAAGAATGTCTAAAAATACAACAGCAAAAGCTACAGTTGAAACAGGAAAAGACCAAAATAATCAAGAAATTAAAAACCAAAAAGTATTAACATTAACAACTGAAAATAACCAAGAACCTGATTCAATATTAGGATATGAAATAAGTAGAGTTTCATGGGCATATGGTGAGGAAATTAAAACTCCAGTTGGATTTGTTACAGCAGATGAATTAGCTAAAAATGGTAACAAATTTACAGATACAATAGAATCAATAAATAACAGAGTATTTGAATATAGAATAGTAGCCTATGATAAATACTTAAATTCAACAAATGAATGTAAAACAGAACAATTCAAAATAGAACATGATGGAAAAGTAGGTAAGAAAGTAGATTGGGAAATTTCAACAAACTTCTTAACAGAAGACGAAAAAGAATATTTAAAAAATAGACAAAAAGATAATAACTCTTCTAAATCAAATTGTTCAGCAAGTGAAAATGAGACAAATGGTGAAGTTGATGAAGTATCAGTAAAAGCATTAATAGATAATGATTATAATGTAAATTATGTAGCAAGTGCTCCAGATAAAGAAAATGGACAAATAACAATAGCACTATCAGAAGTAACAAACTTAGTAGGATTAAAATATACAACAGCAAATAAAAAAGAAATTGCTAATTGTACAGTAGAAGTAAGTTCTGATGGAAAGAATTGGGAATTTGCTACTCAAGACAAAGTAGGAGCCATAAGTAGAGCTATCAATAATACTTTACAAGGAGGTACACACACAATTTACTTTAATCCTGAAGGAGGAGATAAATTATGTGTATATCCTGCAAGATATGTAAGGATAACTACTACTGATAAAAATATTTCTATTTCAGAAATAGATTTACTTGGTCAAACAGGAGACAATATTGATTTCATAAAAGATTTAGATGGAAATTATAGTGGAATAGGAATTCTAGAAAACGAAGTATCTTTAGGAAAGGATTCTAATGGAAACGAAGTTTCAATACCAGCAAATTCTATAATATTTACAGGAACATATAAAGGAAATCCAGCATATAACACACCTGTACTTTATGATAATGAAGGAAATCCAATTGAAATATATGGAACAGTTTTTGCAGAACCTCTAGAAGGAGACGAAAAACTTGGAGAATTGTCTGAAGGAATTTGGATTTACTGGGCAGAACAAGGAGAAAAAGATTCTGAAGATCATGAAAAAGCGAAAGACTATGAAAATTATCAAAAAATACTAAATAATTTAAATTATGTTAGAGCAGAACTATACCGTACAGATCATGCTATGACATTAGAAGGAGAAAGACTAACAAGTGATACATACCTTATAAAAGTACCAAGAGATGAGAATGGAAACTTACTAAAAGCCCATATAAATAAAGACGATAGTAACACTCAAAAAGACTAAAATATACTGTAAAGTAATCTAATACTTAAATTAGATTACTTTGCAGAAACTATAAAAAAGAAAGAAATTGAAAGGAGAACAATATGAAATTTAAAAAAATAATAATATTAGCTATAGTTGTTCTATTAATAGTTGCTATCACGGTTGCAGGTTTTGTTTTAGCAGAAAGTGGAGCAAATAAATCTTTTGAAGAAAGAGATAGAACAAATATACTATTAGTTCCAGAGCAAGTAAAAGAAACTGGTGATTACACAGGTGTAGTAGATGTTTATTTAGAAATGGATGATGGAATGATTTTAGGAGAAGATGAAGCAACAGGACAAGTTCAAATAAAAGATGCTGCAAGTGTTGCATCATTCCAACTAGCATTGGATATAGATGTTGGAATAAATGATAATGATATAAAATCAAAAGTTGATTTTGAATTTGATAAAGACTTACAAAATAAAGAAGAAACAAAGCTTGTTACATATAATGAGTCACCAAAAACTGAAACTAACTACACACAAGACGGTAGTGTAGAAACAAAAACAGTAGGAGAAAAACTATATATATATTATGTAGGAACAAAGGAATTAAATGATATAAAATCAACTGAACCATTAAAAGTAGGAACAATAAAATTAGATAAATCTAAATTAGAAAACAACACTACAGTTTTAATAACTCCAGATAGTGAGATATCAACAGCTGCATCAATAGGACATACAGAAACAGCAATTGATATACAACCAGAAGATAGAGTACAACTTTTAGTAAATCAAGCAGATTCTGAACAAGATCCAGAAAAAGATCCTGAGAAAGATCCTGAGAAAGATCCAGAAAAGAACCCTGAAAAAGACCCTGAGAAAAATCCAGAGCAAGATCCAGAAAAAGATTCTGAAAAGAACCCTCAAAAAAATCCTAGTGATGGAGAAAATTCAGATGAATATAAAAATGGATGGGCATCAGATGATGATAAAACAGATGATGAAAGTATACTAGATAAGATTTTCTCACCAAAAACAGGAGCAAATCGTTCACTTATTTGGGTTATTGTATCAGTTGTAGTATTAGTAATTATTGCAACAGGAATAATAGTATTAAAATCAAAAACTAAACAAAAAAAATCAAAACATTAGTAATTAGTAAAAAATCCCTATTATTTTAATAGGGATTTTTATAAATTATTTTAAATAAAATGGTTGTAAAAAAAATAAAAATTGATATAATAATATCAGAATTAAACCAAGGAGGAAGTAAAATGTTAAATAAAGTAGCGATTTTAGCAAATGGAGGAGATGTGGCAGGTTTTAATGCTGTTATTAGAGCAATAGTAAAAACTGCAGAAAATAAAGACATAGAATGTTATGGAATATTAGATGGATATAATGGATTATTAAAAAAAGACTATAAAATATTAAGTACAGCAGCAAATGGTGATGCTCTTGGAATTTTACCAAAGGGTGGATCAATTATAGGTTCATCAACAAATGCAAATGTATTCAATTATAAGTTTATAAAAGAAGATGGATCAGTAGAATATAAGGATGTATCAGATAAATGTGTACAAAATGTAAAAGATGCAGGTTTTGATTGTATATTTACACTAGGAGGAGATGGTACACAAAAGTCAGCAAGAGATTTATCTTTAAAAGGAATCAATGTAATTGGAGTTCCAAAAACAATAGACAATGATGTTGCATGTACTGAGATTACTTTTGGATATAATACAGCAGTTTCAGTTGCTGCTGAAGCAATAGATAGACTTCATTCAACAGGAGAAACACATCATAGAATAATGGTCTTAGAAGTAATGGGACGTTATGCAGGTTGGATAGCATTAGAATCAGCAATTGCAGGTGGAGCAGATGTAGCTTTAATACCAGAAATACCTTATGATATAAATAGAGTAGCACAAAAAGTTAATAATAGAAGAAAAAGAGGAAAAGATTTTAGTATCGTTGTTGTTGCAGAAGGTGCAGCTCCAAAAGATGGACAAATAACAGTTAAGGAAACAAGAAATAATGGAAAAGGAGTAGATAATACTAAATTAGGAGGAGTTGGACAAATTGTTGCAAAACAATTACAAGAAATAACAGGACTAGAAGCTAGAAGTACAACTTTAGGATATATGCAAAGAGGAGGAACACCTACAGCTTTTGATAGAGTCCTTTCTACTAAGTATGGAGTTAAGGCAATGGAACTTGCTTTAGAAGGAAAATTTGGTACTTTAGCAGTTTTGAAAAATGGAAAATTAGATTATGTATCATTAGAAGATGTTGTTGGAAATAATAAACAGATAGGTGCAGTTTCTGGAAATACTCAAGAAAGTAATATTAGAAGGGTTTCTTTAGATCATGATTTAGTGATAACTGCTAGAGATATAGGTATAAATTTAGGAGATTAGAAATCTCCTTTTTTATATGTCAAAAAAAAGAAGAAATTTGTCAAATTTTATTTACTTTTTTTGGAAAATTGTATAGAATATAAATGGAACAAAAGAAGATAAAAAAGAAAGGAAGAAAATTAATGAAAATACTTATGTTGACATGGGAATACCCACCAAGAGTAGTTGGAGGAATATCAAGAGTTGTACATGATTTATCAAAAACTTTAATAAAAGATGGCCATGAAGTTACAGTTATAACATATAAAGATGGAGATGTGCCATATTTTGAAGATGATAAGGGTGTAAAAGTATATAGAGTTGATAATTATATGATAAATCCAAATAACTTTATTGATTGGGTTATGCAATTAAATTTCTCAATGGTTGCAAAAGCAAATGAGATAATTGCAAAAGAAGGAGAATTTGATGTAATACATGCCCATGATTGGTTAGTTGCAAATGCAGCAAAAACATTAAAACAATCATACAATATTCCTTTAGTATCAACAATACATGCAACAGAAGCAGGAAGAAATAGCGGTATTCATGATGAAACACAAAGATATATCAACGATACAGAATGGATGTTAACATATGAGTCATCAGAAGTAGTAGTAAATAGTAATTACATGAAAGGTGAATTACAAAGATTATTTGGTTTACCTTATGAAAAAATAAATGTTGTAGCAAATGGAGTTAATATGAATCTATTTAATGGAATAGATAGAGATTATGACTTTAGAAGAAGATATGCTATGGATAATGAAAAAATAATACTATTTATGGGAAGATTAGTATATGAAAAAGGAATACAACATTTAATAGCTGCTATGCCAAAGATTTTATCAGGATATAATGATACAAAACTTGTAATAGCTGGAACAGGTGGAATGTTAGATGAACTTAGAGAACAAGCAAAAGCACTAGGAATAGAGAATAAAGTATATTTTGCTGGATATATGAATGGAAAAGATGTACAAAAGATGTATAAAGCAGCAGATATATCAGTATTTCCAAGTACTTATGAACCATTTGGAATAGTTGCTCTAGAAGCTATGTTAGCAGAAAATCCAGTAGTTGTATCTGACATTGGAGGATTAAATGAAATAGTAGAACATAGAAAAAATGGAATGAAATCATATACAGGAAATGCAAATTCAATTGCTGATTCAATATTAGAATTATTATATGATCATAAATTATGTTCAGAAATTGTAAAAAAAGCAAAAAATAAAGTTAGAAATGAATATAATTGGAGTAAGATTGCACAAGATACACATTTTACATATCAAAAAGCAATTTGTCAATCTATGGCAGAAAAGCAAAAAAGACAATTGGAGCAAGAAAGAGCAAGAAAAACTCAAAAAGCAAAGAAGGAAAGACCAGAAAGAGAAGTTACGAATTTGCTTAGCTTTAAAAAACGTCAGGCATATGCATAAAATGAGACATATAAAAAAGTCCTCTTATTTAGAGGACTTTTGCTATTAAAAAGGAGGATTAAAGATGGATCTAAAAGAACAAATTGAAAAATATATTCCATATAATGAGCAAGAAGAAAAAGATAAACAAATTTTTTTGAAATATATAGATACATTTGATGATGTATTAACAAGAAATAATAAATTTGGACATTTTACAGCATCTTCATGGGTAGTTAATAAACAAAGAACAAAAGTGCTTATGATATATCATAATATATATAACTCTTGGGCTTGGACAGGTGGACATGCTGATGGAGAATCAAATTTATTAAATACTGCAATTAGAGAATTGAAAGAAGAAACAGGTGTAGAAAATGTAAAAGTTTTAAATGATGATATTTTTTCGTTAGAAGTTATATGTGTAAATGGACATATTAAAAGAGGAGAATATGTATCATCACATGTACATTTGAATTTAACATATCTTTTAGAAGTAGATGAAAATGAAACTCTTCATATTAAAGAAGATGAAAATAGTGGGGTTAGATGGATTAATATAGAAGATGTAGAGAAGAAGGCAACTGAAAGATGGGTAGTTGAAAATGTGTATAAAAAAATAATAGAAAAGCTAAAAAATTAACTAAAATAGTTGAAAAAAAGAATATCTTTTGAAATAATTAGGTTAGAATTTAAAAAGGAGAAAAAATATGGATGATTTAAGAAAAAAATTGAAAGTTATGTATAAAGAAGAAGAGATTCAAGAAAGAATTAAACAAGTTGCAAATCAAATTGACAAAGACTATGAAGGAAAGGAAATAGTTATAGTATCAGTTTTAAAAGGGGCTATATTTTTTACAGTTGATTTAATAAAGAAGATGAAAACACCTATAATACTTGAAATGATACAAGTATCAAGTTATCAAGGAACACAAAGTACAGGAAATATTATTATAAAAAAACCTTTAGATGGAGATATAGAAGGAAAAGATGTTTTAATTGTTGAAGATATAATAGATACAGGATATACACTAAAATTTTTAAGAGAGTATTTAAAATCCTTAAATCCTAAAAGTGTTAAAATTGCTGTTTTAGCAGATAAAAAAGAAAGAAGAGAAACAGAAGTTGAAGTTGATTATACAGCATTTGAAATAGAAAATAAATTTGTTGTAGGTTATGGCTTCGATGTAGATGAAAAAGGAAGAAATATACCTTATATTGGATATTTAGACTAAACTAGGAAGGAGTTTTTCCAAATGAATGTACAAGAATACTTATCTAACTATTACAAAGGAACGAAAAAACCAACTATAGATGCAATGAAATATTTTATGGAAGAATTTAATCATCCTGAAAGAGAATTAAAAGTAATACATATAGCAGGTACAAATGGAAAAGGTAGTTGTACTGAGATGATGTCCAATATTTTAATAAAAGCTGGTTATAAGGTTGGGAAATTTATTAGTCCACATTTAATAAAATATAATGAAAGAATAAGTGTTGGAAATAAATATATTACAGACAAGGAAATGGAAAAACTTATAATAAAAATACAACCTAAAATAGATAAATATAACAAGAAAAATAATATAGATATAACTTTATTTGAGTTAGAAACAACAATGGCATTACTTTATTTTTATGAAAAAAAATGTGATTATGTTGTTATGGAAACAGGACTTGGAGGATTACATGATTCAACAAATATAGTTAATCCAATAATTTCAATAATTACAAGCGTAAGTTATGACCATATGCATATCTTAGGAAATACTTTAAAAGAAATTGCAAAGCAAAAAGCTGGAATTATAAAAGAAAACTCAAATACAGTTTTTATAAAACAAGATGAAGAAGAAGTAAATAAAGAAATAGAAAAAACTTGCAAAGAAAAAAATAATAATGCTCATATGATAAATATAAAAGATGTAAAAAATTATTCATTTAATGAAAAATATCAAAAGTTTGACTATAAAGATTTAAAAGATATTGAAATAAATTTAAAAGGTAAAAAACAAATAAATAATGCCATTATATGTATAGAAAGTACAAAAATATTAAGAGATAATGGAGTAATAATTACAGATGAACAGTTAAGAAATGCTTTAAAAACAGTAGTACATAAAGCTAGATTTGAAACGATAAGTAATAAACCACTAATTATATATGATGGAGCACATAATGAACTTGCAATAGAAAATTTTATAAATAGTGTTGAAATGTATTACAGTAAAAGAAAAAAAGTATATATTATTTCAATATTAAAGATTAAAGATTATGAAACTATGATAAAAGAACTTGTAAAAGATAATGATTCAGTATTTATATTTACTGATGGGAATAGTAAAAAAAGATATGTAGAAAAAGAAAAACTATTAGAATGTGCAAAAAATTATACAAGTAATAAAAATTTATATATAAAAGAGTTAGAAGATGCCCTAAAATTTGTTGGAGAAAAGTATAAAGATTATGTTACATTTGTAGTAGGAAGTTTTTACATTTATGGAATGGTATTGAAATTTTGTAAAAAAGATGATAAAATAGAATAAGATGATTAAAAAAGGATGTTGAATAATATGAGCAAAAATAAGAAAAATAAAAATGTAAGAGAAGAATTAATTGAAAGTTATGGAAAAGAATGTGTAGTTAAATTTGTAGAAGACATAGATTTAGGAATAAAGATAGTTCCTAGTGAAATTGTAATTGAAAAAGAAAAAGGAAAATATAATATAGCAAAATTTGAAGAAGAAACAATAAAACAAATTGAACAAGAATTATAAAAAAATATCAAAAAACTATTGACAAATAAAATATTTAGTTATATAATTTATACTCAATTAAGAGTTTACCTAAAACATTAAAGTTTGAGCGGTAAAGGGTAACAAAAATAAAAGTTACTTACACTTATAAAGTGAGAATGTAAAAAGTCTTGCAAAGGAGTCTTAATCAAGAGAATTCTTTGTAAGGCTTTTTTATTTTTAAATAAGGGGGAAGTTAAAATGAAAAACTTTATTATTAGGCTCGAAATCAACAAAACTTACAAACTTATTATGAAAGGTGGTATTTAGAATGGATACAAAAAATAGGATTGAAAATTATATTAAGATTAAGAAAAATATTGAAAATGATAATAGTTATAAAATGCTAGAAGAAATATATATGCAAGTAATAAAGGAAAAAATAAAAGGAAATTCAAGTAAAAAGTGAAGGTGATTAAAATGAATCAATTAGAAAATAAAGAGGTAAAAAAACAAGGAATAAAAGAATTG
>CANQQC010000022.1 GCA_947625925.1 uncultured Clostridia bacterium
TTTTCTGCAGTTTCATTTTCCGTTTTCTCTTCTTCTGCTTTATTTTCTGCAGTTTCATTTTCTGTTTTCTCTTCTTCCGTTTTATTTTCTTCTGTCTTTTCTTCTTCTGTTTTATTTTCTTCTTCTTTATTTTCTGTTGGTTCTGTTTCTTCCTCTTTTGGATCTGGTTTTACGTATACTACTTTACCTTCTTCAGGTAGTTCATATCCATAATTTGGATTTCCTTCTTGCTCATATAATATATATCTTCCAATTATTAAGTCTTTAATTGTTAATTCACCAACTTGTTTTGCTAATCCTTTATCAACATCTTCTTGTGTTGCTGTTTTAAATATTGTTGCTTCTTCTTTACTGTCTACGTATGTAATTGTTTCCCCGTCTTTTTTTACATATCTTTTAGTAGAATCTTGTTGCAATACGAATGGAACTCCACCAAGTTTAACACTATGATCATCTTTATTAACTTTAAGAATTCTTAATGATCCTTTTAATTCGATTTTTGGAATTGGTTCTGATGTAGCTCTATCTGGTTCTGTATTTACATCTGTATCAATTGTTAATAAATCTTGACCATTTCTAGCATATAATAACCAAATATCTGCGTTTATTCTATGTTTTTGAACTACAACCCCTAATTCTACATTGTTGATTTTTTCAACACTACCATCAGCAGGTACTAATACAAAGAATTGAACATCGCTTCTTATTATTTCTTTTGCATCTTTTGATGTTACTAATTTATCTCCATCATATCTTGCATAAATTGTACTTTCAATATGTTGGTCATTTTGATCTAAAACTTTAACAGTCTCTAAATCTCCTGTCCAGTTCATTGTGAATGGTCCAACCTTTAATAATTCTTGACCATCTTCAGAATTATATGATTCAACTTCTGCTGGTTTTTCTCCAACATTTGTTATTTTTGCTACTTCTTCTTTTCCTACAGTTTCAGCATATGCTCTACCTTGGTTTACCCAATCTTGATTTGAATATCCACCATCTGCAACATATGTATCCATATCTGATTCTTGGAATAATTCATTTGCTCTTATCCAAGGTTTGATAAATCCATATATTGCTTTTTGTTTTAATGAATAATTATATGGATAACTTCCTGTATCTTGTTGTGCTAAAATCCATGCCATTGTTCCATTTTCAAGATTTTCATGTCTAGCTAATTCTTGTCTTTTATTTCCTCTATATATTATTGCTGTATTTCCCTCTATTCTTATATAATGTAAAATATTCATTATCGTTCCAGCATTTAACTTATAATCTTGTTGCATACAGTATGTATCATCACCTGGTAAACCTTCTACAACATCGCCTGGATTACCTAAGCCTCTTTCATGATCACTTCTAAGGGAAGCTGTTACTGTATCTACTTCAAAACCAATATGTCTTGCATTAACTTTTGTTTGAAATACCATTACGGATAATAACATTATTACTATTGTTAAAAATGTTTTTAATATTTTCTTATTCATACTCAACTCCCCCTTTCCTACATTATATCTTTCAAAGTTACTTCTTTTTTAATAAAGAATATTCCTACAGCTAGAACTATCATTACCACTACTACTAGTGATGTATATAGTACTGGTCCACCAGTCTTAATACTGATGATTACATCTGCAGATCCCATATCATTTTCACCTTGTGTTTTATTTCCTGGTGTCGAGTTAATATCTGTCATTCCTGATCCGTTATAGTCTTCTGATATCTCTGCTAGGTTGTTAATTAATCCTGTATTTTCTTCTGTCATTTTCTTTGATACTGTTAATGTTAATTCTTTACTTTCTCCTACTGCTAATCTTTGGTTTGCTAAACTATTATTACGTACATTATTTCCTTCTATATACCAATCTTTATTTAATTCAGAAGCAAATGTTAAATCAGATGGTAGATAATCTACTATATTTTTAACATATCCTTCTAGTTCACCTACATTTGTTACTCTTATCTTGTATTCAATAATTGCATTAGCATCTTGTACGTTTTTAGCTGCTAATTCTATTTTTGCTAAAGTTTCATCGTTATAATCATATGTTTGTGTTCCTGCAGCACTTTGGATTATAACTTTGTTTACAAATTTTTCTAATTTCATATCAAATTTTTCTGATATTGCTAAACCAATATTTACATTTGATACACTATTTTCTGTAATTTTTATTGTATCTGTTACTCCATATGTTCTTTCTCCACCGTTGATTGCAAGTTTTCTAGCTACAACATCTGAGCTTCTGTTTGCATCAACACCTACTTTTTGATAATCAGTTAATCTATATGTAGATGTATCATATGAAAATAATACTACATAATCTCCACTTGGTATTTTACTTAATGTATAACTTCCATCAGCTGCTGTTGTTGTTTTTATTTCTTCACCGTCTGGGCTTTTTGCAAGTTCATTTGTTGCTACATTTAATAATGTTACTTCTATTCCTTCTAATTGTTTTTCTTCATCTTGTCTTTGACCATCTTTATTTTCATCTTCCCAAGCTTTACCATTTATTTTATATGTATGAATTACTGTTCCTTCTGGTGTTACATAGTTATCTTCATCATTTTGTGGTGATACTATTGTATGTGATACTTCATTTGATGTTTTTTCTCCACCACTTGTATAAAGAACAACTTTATCTGCAACTTCTTCATCATCTTTCATATCTTCAACATAGTTTACAACTGTTTTTATTTTAATATCTTTTTGTTCATTTGATGCCATATCTAATGGAATACTTACTTTATTATCTACTGGAATTTCAACTTTTTCATTTCCAACTGTGATTTCTTTAATAGATAATCCTTTTGAAATTGTGTCTTCAATTAAAAGTCCTGGTACATCCATTCCATTTTCATTTTTTACATTTATTGTATATTCTATTTCGTCTCCTACTTTTACATATTCATTCTCTTTATTAGCTTTTAAATCAACACTAAATTTTGTGTTATTTTTAATCTTACCTTCAGCTTCATTTGAACTATATGTTTTGTTTTCAACATCAGCTTTTGCTGTTATAACAAACTTTTTAGAATCTTCTTTAATTGTATTTGATTTAACCATGATATGTACTATAACAGCTTTATCAACTGGAATTGAATCTATTGTAATTTCTTTATCATTATTTAAATCTGTATAATCTTCATCATTGTATTTTGATGGATCTTTCATTGCTAAATTATATTTTTCAGCATCAACAACATATTGACTTATAATCTGAAGTTCTTCTGGTAAATCCCATGTAAATTTAACATTTTTAAGTTCAGATCCTGTTAAGTTTGTTACTGTAGCAAGATATTGTGTAGTATCATTTACTACTACTTCTCCGTTACCATAGTTCATTTCGTCAGGTTCTACATAAATACCAACTGAACCTTCAGCTATTTTGTTTGAAATTTCATTTGATTGTTTTGAAACATCTTCATAAAGTACTACTGATTTTGTAGAAATTTCTTGATTAATTTTTGCATCTTTATTTACTTGTGCTTCATATTCAATTGTTCTAGTTTCTCCAACTTTTAAGTTGTTTAATACTTGTTCATTGCTATTGTTTATAACTGTTACACCTTCTGGTACTTCTCCAACAACTTTAACTTCTTGAGCATCTTTAGTACCATTATTTGTAACTTCAGTTGTATATTTTATTATTTCACCTTGTTTTACTTCTTCATTTCCTGTTAATTCTCTTGAACCTAATTGAGCTGTTAATTTTGCTTCTACAACTGGTCCTGTTCCTGTTGTTAATTCAACTTGTGTAGAACTAATATGTTGCTCTGTTCCAGTTTTACTTTCAACATATTTTACTTCATAACCTTGGTTAGCTTTTTGATTATACTCTAAGTTTGCTGGAATCTCTAAATCATAACTTAATTTTAATCCTTCTGATACTTTCATATTAGATATTAAAACTAAATATTTGGCTGTATCTGTTTCACTTGTTGCATTTTCTTTCCATTCATTTTCAGCATTTTCAACATCTGCTGTTGCTTCTTTATTTTCTGTATAATATACTTTTACATTACTTGCATTTTCACCTTCAACAGAAACTCCTGATTTTAATGCTGCTTTTAAGTTGTCATCTGTTCCATCTGTTCCAAATTTTCCTAATATTGCTATATCATTTATTTCTGACTCATTGTTATTTATTACTTCTGTTTCAACTTTAACTTGTTTTGCACCACTTGCTTTTTCAAGTACTTTAGAAACATTTTCTTGTTCACCAATTGTTTCAACATCTAATGCTTCCATATTATTTACTGTAATTAAACCTTTTGGTGAAACAACTTGTATTTTTGCAGCTTCTGTTCCAACATTAGCTCCATCTTTATATTGGTTAACGTTAGCATTTGTGTATGTCATTTTTATTGCATCTTCTTTACTTGTTGCTTTATTATTTAATGTTAAATCTGCATTGATTATTATTTCTGTTCCATCTACACCTGGCTCTTTATATGCTGTTTGAGTTCCATCTAATTCAACTCTAATTACTTGTTTTCCGTTAACAACTGTTTGAGTTGGCCTTACAGTTGTGAACTCATCACCATATATTTTATTTATACTATTTACCTTTGCAGCTATAACATCTGCAGGTAACTCTATTTCAATAGTAGGGTTTGTGTATAAATCATTTTGTTCTGAATTTGATTTTAAAGTTGCCTTTATTTCAACACCTTTATTTTCTGTAACAGTTGATAGACTTTCTCTATTTATTTCTATCTTTGCATCTGTTACAGTTTCTTTTAATTCTGTTGTTGCTACTACTTCTGATATGTTTCCTTTACTTTTACTATCTACATCATAAGTACCTTTAACTGCTGTTCTCATTTCAGTAGCTTTTTTAATACTAGTTTTGTTGTCTGCTTTTAGACTCTTTGTATGATTTAAAACTAGATTATTGTTACTATGTGGTTTTGTAATTCTTATTGTAATGTTTTCTACACCTTCTGGATAATTGATTACAATATTTCCATTATCATCACTATCATTTGTTGCAGAAACTGTTGCTATTGTTTCTGTTCCATTTGATTTTTTTGTTGTAATTTCTAATTTTCCTTCTTGTCCAATTACACTTACTAATTGGTTTTTGTTAATTTCTGTTTTGTTATAACAACTATGTAGTGATGTTGCTACCTCATTTACATATATATTTTCAACAGCTTTATTAAGGTTTACTTGTACTTGTGTTTTTGTTTTGTATTCTTTATCAACACCAGCATAAACCTTTCCTTTATATAAAGGTTGTTGAACTTCTTCTTTCAAAATAACGATTCCATCTTTTTCATCATCAACTTTAACTCCAACAATAGCATCTTCAGCTTTTAATTCTTTTCCATCGTATAATGTTAATACTTCGTTAGAAGTTATACTTGAATTATCTATTTCTACATCTTTACTATATATATATGAAAGAATTATTTCTTCGTAACCTTGTTTTGTCCATAAAATATTATTTCTGTTGTCTTTTTTATTCTCTAAATTAGCAGTTACCATTCCATTTTCATATTTATAATTCCATTCACTTATATTTGTTTCATTTAATTTACCTTCAATAACTGGATCTTCATCATTTATTACAGGTACACTAATTTGAGATGTAATATTTTTGATTGGATAACTATTATCTTTTACACCTAATTTTAAAGATAGTTGTATAATTCTTTTTTCCTCTCCATTATACATCCCTATTTTATTTGTAATTACATCTAACTGATTTACAACATCTGCTTCTTTTGCAGTGCTTATATAAGATACTTGAACTTTTTTTGTTCCTTTTACTTCTTTATCTTTTTCTGCACTATCTCTATAAATACCAGTTAGAGACATTTCACTTTCCATATTTAATAAATTTAAATCAAATTTGTCTGTTATGTTTGGTTTTATAACCACTTCTATTTCAGGATCAGATCCTACATTTATTTGATTTAAAGATATTGTATCACTAGTAACTTTGTTAACAAACTCGCTTTCTGATGATACAAATTCAAAGTTAGCATTTGTTAATTTAATTTCTCCATTAAAGTAACCTTCTCTTCTAACTTCAACTTTTAGATATAACTTCATTTCTTTTGAGTTAATATCCACATTAGCATTGGTTAGTTTTTCTCCTTGTTCATTTTTTAAATAGGCTGAAAAACCTACGTTGTTGTGGTTTGTTTTTGCTTCTATGGTTCCATCTAAAGCATAACTAACTAAATTTGCGCCAACTGAAATAAAGTTAATTGCTGTTAGTGTTACCAATAGCAAACAAACGATACTCACTTTTAAAATTTTCTTTTTCATAACTTCCTCCCCTACTTTCGTTTATGAAATATGCTTTTTTTCTCTTACATATATTATAATTTTTTTAAAATTTTTACAATATATATTTTTCTTGTGTTTTAACTAACCTTCAAAAATGCTCTACGGAAGGTTTTTATCCTTTGTTTATTACAATTGTATTATGTTTTATTTACAATTATGTTACACATGTTTGGAATACTTTCAAAATATTACCACTATAATATATAATAACATTTTTTTCGTTATTTTTCAATGGTTTTGGGAATTTTTTTAACTATTTATGTAACTTTTTTCTTGTAACTTTCTCTTTTTTATTTCATATTATAATATAAAATCTTTCATACTAATTTTTTTGTTTAATATATATAATTAGGGGTGATTTATTTGGATAATATGAATATAGATGAAAACATGCTTAATAATTTAAAAAACATGGTTGGTGAAGATCAGTTAAATTCTGCACTTTCTAAAATTTCTCCAGAAATGATAGAAAACTTTTCCAAAATGATGTCTAATAGTAATAATAATCAAGAAAATACAAGTTCTACTGATTCTGGAAATATTGATTTAGACACTATGCTTAAAATAAAAAGTATTCTAGAAAAAATGAACAATAATAAAAATGACCCTAGAAGCAATCTTTTAAACTCATTAAGACCTTATATGCGTGATAGCCGTAAGGAAAACATAGATAAATATACTAATTTATTAAAAATGGCAGATTTAGCTAGTCTTTTTTCTGAAAATAATAAAAAGGAGAATTATCCAAATGATTAAATCTCCCTTTTTTAATTTTGAATTAGATGACCTAATTTTATTAAGTGTTTTATATTTTCTTTATTCTGAAAAAGTCGATGATTTCTTGTTGTATCTTGTTCTTTTCTTACTTTTGTTAAGCTAGAAATTATTCTATAACAATTTCACCATTTTCTACAAATGTACAAGCTTGTTTATGCATAATATCTTCATCTCTATCAATTTCTTTTACAATGTTTGCAATTCTAATTTGTACAGCATCAATTAAACCTGCTGCAATTATTGCTTCTTTATTTCCTTTTGCCCCTGCATGTGCAAGTCCTCTAAGAGCCCCTAATACAACTATATTATCTGAAGCTATAACTTCTGCTCCTGCATTTACATCTCCAATAATTACTAAACTTCCCTCAACTTCCATTTTTTGTCCAGATCTTAGTGAGCCTTTATAAAATTTTGTCTCAGACATTTCAATTTTCTTATTAAAAGCTTTTTTTATGCTATGTAATCCTAGTGTTTTAGGTATTTCAAACTCAATTTCTACATCTATTTTTTCCTTGATTAAAGCTTTTATTTCATCCATTTCTTTATTTTTTAATATTTTACCTGTTATTAATATAGGGGTTTTTTCATTATTATAGAATTTTTTTAACTCTGGTAATTTTTTTCTTAAAGCTTCTAATATTTTTGCATATTCCTCATCTTCCGTAATTTTTATAACTATATTATCTTTCTTTAGATTAATTGTTATACAACTATTTTTCATAATTTCTACGCCTTTCTATAATATTATTTGTGTATAAGGTATTGCATTTATATTTTCCTCAACCGTTTGAGTATTCATACCAAAATATTCTGCCATTATTTCTCTAACTGCTTCTGCCGTATAGTTACCATGTCCACCATTCTCTACCATTGTGACAACTGCAATTTCTGGATTGTCAAATGGAGCAAATCCAACAAACCATGCATTTACATCATTTCCTGCAGCTTCTGCTGAACCAGTTTTTCCACCTACAGTTATATTAAAATCTCTAAATATGTTACTTGCTGTTCCTCCTGAATCTGATGTAACAGATCTCATACCTTCTAAAACTGCATTTATATATTCAGGATTTATCTGTATTTCTTCATCAGAACTATTATCTATTCCCATTTTCTGATTAACAAAATTTTCTATTTCTTCTTTAGGTACTTCTACTCCGTTAGCCTTTTGTATTGATTTCACAACAGAAACATCTATTTTTTTCCCTCTATTTGCTAACATACTAATATATTTTGCCATTTGAACTGGAGTAAACTCATTGTATCCTTGTCCTATTACTGCATTTAATGTATCTCCTGGGTTCCATGAATTTCCATAAGTTGCAGCAGCTTCTTTACTTGCTAATACTCCTGAAACTTCTCCTGGTAACTCAATTCCAGTCTTTCCTCCTAAACCAAAATATCTTGCATATCTTGCTAAATTATCAATTCCCATTCTATCTCCTGTTTCATAGAAAAAATAGTTACAAGATTTTTCTATTGCTCCCATTACATTTAAAGAACCATGTCCCACATGATAATCTGTATAATACCAACAATTCATTCTTATTCCATATTTACTATATACACCTGTATCATATATCCTTGTATTTAAATCAATTGCTCCACTTTCTAACCCAGCTATTGCTGATACCATCTTAAATGTTGATCCTGGTGAATATGATACTTGAGTTGCTTTACTAACTAAAGGGTGTAAACTATTATCCCTATATGCTGCCCAATCCTCATTACTTATTCCATTTACAAATAAGTTTGGATTATAGTCAGGATAACTTGCCATTGCTAGGATTTCTCCTGTATTAACATCCATAACAACACAAGCTCCACCTTTAGCATTATATGCTTTTCCAAATCCTCCTGCCCTTATTTTTTCTATATTGTTTGCTAAGGCTCTTTCTGTTATAGCTTGTAGATTAGAATCTATTGTTAAAATTACATTATCTCCTGCAACCGCTTCTTTTGTAACATATTCTGCTGTTGCTGTTCCATCAACAGCCATATCTATTTGTTTTACTCCATCTTCACCTTTTAAATATTCTTCTAAAACAGACTCGATACCTGTTTTACCTATAAGATCATCATTTGAATATGTGTCTTTTTTTTGTTCATATTCATCCTCATTTATTCTTCCTGCATAACCTAAAATATGTGATGCTAAATTTTGAGAAATATATGTTCTAACAGGTTTAGATACGATATTTATTCCAGGAAATTTATCACTACTTTCATTAAATTCTGCTACTGCTTCTCTTGGAATATTGTCAGCTAATTTTATTGATTTTGTGCTACTATATCCTTTTTGGCTTATTTCATATCTAATAGCCATTATTTTTCTTGCATCATTTATGTTATCTTGATTTATTTCATATTTTTCTTTAAATTTATAAAAAGCTTGATCAGCTGTTGTTTCTTCAACAAATTTGTTATCAGCTTTCCATTTTTTTAACGCATCTCCTTCAATTGTATATTGCATTGTGTTTATATCTATTGGAAATGAATCTGGATAACTAATTCCATGTTTTTCTAAAACTTGTATGATATTAAAAATTGTATTATTTAATGTTTCTGTATCACTTTTAGTTTTATATAGTTCAAGTTCAAATATGACATTTGATGAAACCAAAGTATTTCCTGTTTTGTCTAATATTTCTCCCCTTGCTGCTTGTATTCTACTTTCTCTTGATAATCTAGTATTCGACTGTTCTCTATAATCTGCTCCTTTTACAATTTGCAGATTAAACAGTTGTACTAAGAAGATGATACCAACAAGATAAACACTTACTGTCAATATATTGAATCTTAAGTTTATGGTATTTTTATTTATGATTTTTTTAATTTTTCTTTTAAAAATTCTAGCCATCTTTTATTTATCACCTTCTTAAAAATATCTTGTTAGTATTCTATTTCCTTTGTACTCATTTTCTATATAATAACCAAATTTTTGTATTAGTGGATATAAAATTATAGACAATATTATATTATACATAGTTTCAATTAACAGTATCTTTATAAAAGCAAACATATCTATATTTAAATTTAGAAATACATAGTTTAGTATATATACTGTCGTTTCTGCAATAATTGTTGTTATTGATACAATAACAATTATTGTCATTTTATTATCCTTTGAAAAATTTTTATCAAATATCTCTGCTAATAAACCAACGGCTCCTAAAATCAATGCATTAAATCCTATTTTTTGAGCTGTTAATAGATCTAAAATTATTCCAATAACCATTCCATAAATTGCGCCTAAGTTTTTACTTGTAAATAGCCCTATAAATAGGACTAAAATAATAAACAAATTAGGTTTTACACCATCTATTGTGAACCAACTGAAAAAATTTAGTTGTAAAAAATATATTATGAAAGTTACTAGTATTAAAACCATATTTATTATTACTCTTTTCAATTAGTTCACCTCTTTCTCCTTAATTATTTGTAACTACTAAAACGCTTGTTAATTTACCAAAATCTACTGCTGTTTGAACTAAAGCATATCTTTCTGTTATGTTTTGAGTTGGTATTACTTTTTTAACAGTTCCAATATGAATACCTTTTGGATAAACTCCCCCAATTCCTGAAGTTTCAATACTATCTCCTTGTATTATATTTGCATCTGTTGGTATATACATTGCTTTTAGTTCTGAGTCGGAATCTAATGTTCCCTTACATACTATACTATCTTTTGTTGTACTCATTATGGCACTTACTGAACTTGCTGTATCTACTATTGTTTGCACTTTCGCTGTTGTAGCTGTAACTGAAACAACATGTCCAACCAAACCTTCATCACCTATTACTGTCATTCCATTTTCCACACCGTCATTTGATCCAACATTTATAACTATAGTTTTAAAATAATTACTAATGTCTCTATTAACAACATATCCATATATTGTTTTATATTCACTATATTTTTCAGAAAGATTTAAATATTCTTTTAGTTGTTCATTTTCAGTTTTTATATTTTCTAATTCTCTTAAAGATTGTTCCAGTTCACTATTTTGTTTTTGCAACTCTTCATTTTGTTTTTTCAAATCTTTAACATCTGCAAAAAAAGTTTGATTTCCATTTACTTTGTTTTTTAAGTATGTTAATCCATTTTGAATTGGTAAAACAATTTTATTTGCTGCGTTTTCAAAAAATGATGCTTCTCCATTGTTGTTATTTGAAAATATAACTATAACAACTAATATTACTATTGTTATAAATACTCCTAAAAAACCTGACTTTTTGTTCTTATACATTGATAAACCCCACTTTTTTATTTATCTTTTTCTTTTTCTTGAATTTAATAATACTGTTCTAAGTTTGTCTAAATCTTCTAAAGTTTTTCCTGTTCCTTTTACTACGCAATCTAACGGTTCTTCTGCCACATATACTGGCATTTTCGTTTCAGTACTAATTAATTTATCTAAATTTTTTATTAAAGCTCCTCCACCAGCTAAAACAATTCCTTTTTCCATTATGTCTGATGCTAATTCTGGTGGTGTTTTTTCTAATGTTTGTTTTATAACATCAACAATTTTTTCTAAAGATTCTTTCATTGCAGCTTCCATATCTCTTGATGTTATTTTCATTGTCTTTGGTAAACCATCTGTTAAATCTCTTCCTCTAACTTCAACCCATCCTTCTGTCATTAAAGGCATTGCACAGCCTATTTCCATTTTTAGTTCTTCTGCTGTTGTTTCACCTATCGAAAGATTTTTTTCTCTTTTTATATAATTTATAATATCTCTATCTAGTTCATCTCCTGCTACTCTTAAAGAGTGGCTTACTACAATTCCTCCTAAAGAGATAACAGCTACTTCTGTAGTTCCGCCTCCTATATCAACAATGATACTTCCGCTTGGTTCTCCAACATCAAGCATTGCTCCTATTGCAGCTGCCATTGGTTCTTCTATTAAAAATACTTCTCTTGCACCTGCTTGTATTACTGATTCTTCTACAGCTCTTTCTTCTACTTCTGTTATACCTGAAGGAACTCCAACTACAATTCTTGGTTTACCTATACTATATCTTTTTTTAACTTTTTGTATTATGTTTTTTAACATCAATTGTGTTGCCGTATAATCTGCTATAACTCCATCTTTCATTGGTCTTACTGCTATAATTTGTTCAGGTGTTCTTCCGAAGCATTTCTTTTGCTTCAATCCCAGTTGCAACAATTTGTTCACTTCTTCTGTCTAAGGCAACTACAGCTGGTTCTTTTAGAACAATACCTTTTCCTCTTATAGTTACTAATATATTAGCCGTACCTAAGTCAATTCCTATATCTCTTGAACCAAATGAAAATAAATTCATGATCCAATTCCACGTCCTTTCTATTTTTCTTTTATTAATTCAGAAAAAATGCTTGTATATTGCATATTTCCTATAACTAAATGATCTAGTAATTCTATTTCAAATATTTGTGATGCTTTATATAATCTTTGTGTGAACTCAATATCTGCTTTACTTGGAGTTGAATCCCCACTTGGATGGTTATGTACTAAAATCATTTTAGGTGCTTGTATTTTTATTGGTTCACTCAAAACATCTCTTATATTTAAATTTACAAAATCACATCCTCCTAATGCAATATTTTTTATTTTTAAAATTTCATTTCTAATATTTAATATTACTATTTTTACAATTTCTCTTTTCTCATGTTGCATTTCGGATAATAAAATTTTTGCCAAATCATATGGACTTTTTATTTTTATTTTTCTATAATCTGCCGGTTTAGATATTCTAGTTGCTAATTCACATGCAGCTTTTATTTGAATTGCCTTTACTCTTCCTATTCCATTTATTTGTTTTAATTCTTCTATTGATATATTCTTTAAAAATTCTAAACCTTGTTTTTCCTCATTTTCGTTTATAGATAAGATTCTCTGTGCAATTTGCACAGAGGTTTCTTTTCTTGTTCCTGTTTTTATTATTATAGCTATTAACTCAGCTTCTGTTAAAGCCTTTTCTCCATATAACTCTAATTTCTCATATGGTCTTTCTGCTTTAGGTAATTCTTTGATTTTTATGTTTTTTCTTCCTTTCTTGTTAAATTACCCCTTAAATAAATTTTCTATATATAATTATGGCTATTGTCATTCCAATTATACTTGCTATATTGATATTAAACATTAAAGCAAATGTTATTTTTAACACACTTAAATCTAACACTACTGGCTCTGCTAGTCCAAATTTTTGTCCAAAAGCCATCCAATTTAACCAATTAACTGATGAGGCAAGTTCTCCTAACAATCCTCCCACTACTAATCCTGATAAAATAAATATAATTAATATCCATATATTCTTGTCTTTTGTTGCCATTTTCTACTACCCCCATTTATATCCTTTTCTCCTTACGGAAATTTATTTTTTATCACAATTGTATTATATATTGATTTGTTATTTTTTTCAAGTAATTCTATTTACTTTTTTATTTTTAATATGTTAATATATTAATCAAAGCAATTTTAAAAAAATCTCGTTTTGTAATTACCATATTTTATATATTTAAATATAATATAAATAGTAGTATAATGTATATATAGCAGTAAGGAGGAATTTCATGAAAATAGAAAAGATTACGGAAAACAAAATACGTATTTTGTTAAAAAACGAAGATGTTAAAGAGAAAAATATTGATTTACACACAATTATGACAAAGGCTATTGAATCACAAGGTTTCTTTTTAGAAATTTTAAACCAAGCAGAAAAGCAACTAGGTTTTGATACAGATGGATATAAGCTTTTAATTGAAGCTTATTCTTCTCCAGATAATGATTTTGTGTTTACTATTACTAAATATCTAGATAATTCAGACAATTTAAAGCCTTATCCTAGAAAAAAACTTGTACCTAGAATAAAAACTGTAAATATACAAAATAAATATTTTATATATTCTTTTAACAATTTTGATGATTTTTGTGAATTATGTACATATATTGATAGTTCAAGTTTATCAGCAAGAGGTATTGCTCGTTTAGTTTCTTTATATGAATATCAAAAAATGTATTATTTAATACTTAAAGATATCAATAGAAAAAATGAAAATTATAAGAATATACTTTCTACACTTTCAGAATTTGGAAAGTTTGTTAATAATTCTAATAGTTTTGAAAATAAACTTTTAGAGCACGGAAAAATCATAATAAAGCATAATGCTTTAACTACTGGAATAAAATATTTTGCAATAAAAAAATAGTTCAAATGAACTATTTTTTATTGTTTTAATATACATAATTTTGTGGATTATATGGTGTCCCATTTACTCTTACTTCTAAATGTAAATGTGGTCCTGTTGAGTTTCCTGTTGTTCCAACTGCAGCTATTACTTGTCCTTGAGATACACTTTGTCCTACAGAAGCATATAATTTACTACAATGACAATAATATGTTTGTACTCCATTTCCATGACTTATTGCAATCATATTACCAAAAGATCCTTTACGTCCTGAAAAACTTACTGTCCCCCCAGCTGCTGCCTTTATAGGCGTTCCTGTTCCAGCTGATATATCTAATCCTGTATGATTTGAACTTCTAATTCTACTTGAAACTCCAAATCTTGATGTTATAATTCCTGAAATTGGTCTAATTAAAGAAATTCCTATGTTGGCTTTTCCACTACCAAGCTTAGTTGATGTATTTGCACTTCCTCCTGTTTTAATGTTTTCTGATTTCAAATCTACTTTTGGTGCTTCCTTATATAAACCTGCTACTGCTGTTTCGGCTTCAACAAAATCTTGTTTTTCAGCTTCATATTTTTCTACAATTGTAATTTCATTTAAATTTGTACTTTCTTTTTCTTTTAATTGATTTATGATTGTTTCAGCTTTTTCAAAACTTGTTACATAAGCTTTTTCTTCATTGTTTTCAGCAATTGCATAATAACGATAGTATGGTGTTCCTTCTTTCTTAACGTCATTATATATTTCATCATCATTTGTTACAACGTTCTTTTTTAATAAACATAATTTATATTCTGGTAAACTGTTTACTTGTACAAAAGCAACTCCTTCTTCTTCACCATTTTCTATATAATCATTGATTTTTTCTTGTAGTTGACTTTTGTTTTCTGTATAACCAACATGCTCACCATTTATTGACACACTATATGTTGGCTTGTAAAAAAATGCAAAAGCACCAACAATTAAAAATATTGAAATTGTTGCTAATATTATAAATTTAATAGTTTTTTTCGCATGTATAGTTAATTTTTTTAACATTGACTACTCCCTCAAAATCTTTTTTCGCTTATATTACTTTTTTGTTACAATGTAATAATATTGTAATATTTCTTTTTTTGCAAGGAGTTACAAACTCTATTTGTCTTGTTTTCTTTATATAATCTTGATTTTTTTCTTTTTTTCTCACATTTTCTCTCATTTTCTCTGCTTTTTAATATAAAAACAAAAAGAAATATTGGTAAATCAACATTTCCTTTATTTTCTATATAATTTCTAATCTTGCATATTTTGCCATCAACCTT
The DNA here is from genome assembly GCA_947625925.1 of uncultured Clostridia bacterium. Lineage (GTDB taxonomy): Bacteria > Bacillota > Clostridia > TANB77 > CAG-508 > CAG-269. The sequence continues at coordinate 15,558 of CANQQC010000022.1, forward strand.
TTATGTCCTGATTTTTCAAAATCTATATCTACTTTTAAATCTTCTCCTTCAGGTTCTATTTTATTTATTATACCTTCACCAAACTTTTTATGAAAAACTTTTACTCCTTCTTTATATTTAGATAAATCAACTGATGTTTCTTGCTTTTTTAATGAATTTAAGAAACTATCTGCTGTTCTAAAAGCGAATCCTGTTGACACTTTTTGTTTTTGTGGTTCTATCTTATATGTTTTTACAGGTTGATTGATACTTTTTCTTCCGTAATTCCATTCATAATCTGTATCTTTTCCATATTCTCCAATTTTTATTTCGCCATCAATAGCCTGTTCATATCCATCTAATAATTCTGATGGTATTTCTTTAACAAATCTTGATACTGTGTTATGCGTTGTTGATCCAAAAATTGTTCTTTGTTTTGCAAAAGTAATAAATAAATATTGTTTTGCTCTTGTTATTCCAACATAACATAATCTTCTTTCTTCTTCCATTTCTGCTGGTTCAGAAATAGATTTATATCCTGGAAAAATACCTTCTTCCATTCCTACTAAAAATATTGCTGGAAACTCTAATCCTTTTGCACTATGTAAAGTCATTAAAGTAACTGATTCATCTGTTTCTTCTAAATTATCAATATCACTAGATAATGTTATTCCTTCTAAAAATTCACTTAGACCGTTATCTGCAGACTCCTCTTCAAATTCAATTGCTACTGTTAACAATTCATCTAAGTTCTCTATTCTATTTTCAGCTTCAATTGTTTTTTCTTGCTCTAAAGCAGTTAAATATCCTGTTTTTTTAAGAGTTTTCTTTATCAATTCAGAAATCATCACTTTTTCTGATCTTAATTCTTCAATTTGATTAATAAAGTCTCTAGACTTCAAATATACTCTATTTAAACCATATTGATCAGCATTTTTAGTAATTTCATACATTGAAGTTCCATTTTGATTAGCTAATTGTTCAATTTGGTCTAAGCTAGTTTTTCCTATTCCCCTTTTTGGCTCATTTACTATTCTTCTAAAACTTAAATTATCTGATGTATTTTGTATAAGTCTTAAATATGCAATTATGTCTTTTATTTCTTTTCTTTCATAGAATTTTAATCCACCAACAATTTTATATGGTATATTTTCTCTTCTTAAAATATCTTCTATTGCTCTTGATTGAGCATTCATTCTATAAAGTATTGCAAAATCTGAGTATTTAAAATATTCCTCTCTTTTTAAGTGCTCCATTTCATTTACTAAATATGAACCTTCATCATATTCATTATCAGCTAAATAAACTTTTGGTAAACTTCCTTCTTCATTTTTAGTCCATAATTCTTTTTTGTATTTTACTTCATTATTACTAATCACTGAATTTGCAACTTTTAATATGTTTCCCGTGCATCTATAATTTTGCTCTAATTTTATTACTTTAGTATTACCAAAGTCTTTTTCAAAGTTTAAAATGTTTGAAATATCTGCTCCCCTAAAAGAATAGATACCTTGATCATTATCTCCTACAACTGTTATATTCCCATTTTTTGATGCTAACATTTTAATTAGCACAAACTGTGCTTTATTTGTATCTTGATATTCATCAACTAAAACATATTTAAATTTATTTGAATAATAGTCAACTACCTCTTGATTTTCATTAAAAATTTTAATTGTATAATTTATTATATCATCAAAATCAATTGCATTGTTTTCTTTAAGTCTTTTCTGATAAAGTTCATAAACTTTTGCAATTTTTTCTTTACGATAATCATTTGCTTTAGCATTATATTGTTCTGGTTCTAACATTTCGTTTTTCGCATTACTGATTTCTGATAAAACACTTCTATCTGTAAACATTTTATCATCTATTTCTAGATCTTTTAAGCATTTTTTTATCAAAGTCCTTTGGTCTGTTGTATCAAATATTATAAATGATGTATCAAAACCAATTCTATCTATAAATCTTCTTAGTATTCTAACACATATAGAATGAAATGTTCCTACCCACATATCATTGACACCGTCTCCTACTAAGTTTTCGATTCTTTCTTTCATTTCATTTGCTGCTTTATTGGTAAATGTTATTGCCAAAATATCCCATGGATGTAGACCTTTTTCTTCTAACAAATATGCTATTTTATGTGTTAATACTTTTGTTTTTCCACTTCCTGCTCCTGCTATTACAAGGCATGGTCCATCTATAGTTGTTACAGCTTCATATTGTTTTTCATTTAGTCCTTCTAATATTTCTTGCATATGTATCTCCTTTACTTTTAATGTTTTTTACAGCTTTTTTTAGTATATATTTTTTATCATAAAAAGTCAACGTTTTTTAAACATTTGTTTTATAATCATAACCACCAGTAAAACTGGTGGTTTGCTCTTAGCCTAGAAGGCTTTTGTACTGGCACTTCTGGGCTTAAGCCCTCTTGAATGGTTTGCCAACCGCATTTCTTTCTCAGGCTACCACTTAAGTGGTCCTAATCCTTTTTTCATTTTTCTCTCTTTTTCTTTTTCTTCTTTTTCAAATGGATCCACATATTCTTTGATACTTATTTGATCTTCTGCTATATCTTCTTGTAATTGTTTTCTTATATATTCTTCTATTGCTTTTTTATTTTTGCCTACTGTGTCCACATAATAGCCTCTACACCAAAAGTGCCTGTTCCCATATTTGTACTTGTAATT
>CANQQC010000023.1 GCA_947625925.1 uncultured Clostridia bacterium
TTGGGTATCTATGTCTCCATAGATCTCCGCTTGGTTTCGTTCTCTTGGAATTTATTGTTTACTTTTCAATGTACTTTTGTTGCGCATATGTTGCGTAACATATTGCATTATACTATACTGATTTGCGTTTGTCAACACTTTTTTTTAATTTTTTTTTATTTTTTTTGAAGCCTATTTTTAGGCAAAATAAAAAACTAGTAATTTTGGTTTATTTTATTCAAAATGTTATTTTTTTTATTACTAATTTTTTTTTATTTTAAAAAAGTTTTTCCTTAGCTCTTCAGTTCTTTTTTATCTTAACATAATAAGATTTTTATGTCAATACTTTTTTTGCTATTTTTTTATTTTTTATATATCTACTAAAATTAAATCTTCTCCTATACATTTAATCTTTGACCAAGGTATGTTAATATCATTCACTTGCGAAAAAATATTTATTACTTTATTACCACCAGGAACAATAATTGCAGTTATCATTCCTGTCTCTAAATCAGCACATACATCTTGAACATACCCTAATCTTTTTCCATCATTTATATTAACTACTTCTTTATGTTTAAAATCTAATCCTTTATCACTCATTTTTATCTCCTTTTACTTCCTTTCATTATATAAATATATTCATATAAAAAAAGAAAAGTACCAAATATACTTTTCTTTCTTATTTATATAGTTTTTTTATATTTTTTATTGCATTTTTTTCAAGTCTTGAAACTTGTGCTTGTGATATTCCTATTTCCTGTGCAACTTCCATTTGTGTTTTACTATCAAAAAATCTTTTTTTGATAATCATTTTTTCTCTATCATTTAATTTAGTAAGAGCTCCTGAAATTGTAATCTTTTCTGCCCATAATTCATCAGTGTTTTTTGTATCTCTAACTTGATCTAGTATAAATATACTTTCATTACCATCGTTATATATAGGTTCTTGTAAAGATATAGGATCTTGTATTGCATCTAAACTAAATACAATATCTTCTTTTTCCACTTCAAATTCTTTTGCCATTTGTTCTAAAGTAGGCTCTTTACCTTTTTCTTTAATGTATTTTTCTTTAAATTGTATAACTTTATATGCTAAATCTCTAACTGATCTACTCACTCTTATACTATTATTATCTCTTAAGTATCTTTTTACTTCTCCAATTATCATAGGAACTGCATAAGTTGAAAATTGTACATTTAAACTTAAGTCAAAATTATCTATTGCTTTTATCAACCCTACACATCCTATTTGAAATAAATCATCTGCGTTTTCTCCTCTGCCATAGAATCTTTTTATTACACTTAATACTAATCTTAAATTTCCTTTTATAAATGTTTCTCTTGCTTGTTTATCTCCTGCTTTTATTTTTATAAATAAATCTTCTTTTTCTTCTTTACTTAATAGCGGCAAAGTTGATGTGTTTACACCACATATTTCTACTTTGTTGCTTTTCAAAAGAAAACCCCCTTTGGAAATAATTACTTAGTGTTTATATTATTTCCAAAAGGGATTTTTTTATTCTTTATCTTTTAACTCTTTTATAATTTCATCTGCTAGTTTATACCCACTTCTAATTGCATAATTTACACCTCTATCCTCAGGATATATTTGTGGTGCTGTCGCTATGTATAGTCCTTCTTCTTTTAATTTATTGTTTAAAATCTTCTCAGAGTAATTTGTTTCAATAATAGGTTGTGCATATTGTTCGTCTATTACTTCATAATTTAAAATATCTTTTTTATTAAAGTTCTTATTTACCTTTTTTATAAATGGAAGATATTCTTCTAACAATTCTTCTTTATTTAATTTATATATTCGATTTGATGTATCAATATAATTTGATATATAGATTATGTCTTTTGTTGGTATATTCTCCATGTTATGATAATCTATGATTCCACAAAATGGACTTTTTTCATCTGCTATATTTAACCAATAATAATTTGTTAACTTTTTCTTAATCTCTAGTATCATTGTTTTTGCACCTATATACTTAACATCTTCTAATTTTTCCTTTTCTTCTTTAGTTAGAAGTTTTCTTAATATCTTTTCACTTTGTTCATAAGCTATTGTTGAGATTACAATATCATATTCTTGATTATCATCATCTAATTTGTATTTACCATTTTTCTTTTCAACACTTTTAACTGGTGTATTAAGTTTAAGAACAACTTTACTATCACTTAAATTTTCTTGCATATTATTATTCATTTTTTCAAAATCTATATATCCTAATGTTTCTTTATTAAGACTTGTTTCTGTTTTTCTTAAATTTATTTTTCCCCATAGCCATACCATTGAAATCTCTTGAGCATAATCACCAAATTTATTTTTTAATAATGGTTCCCATATAAAACTATATATATCTTCTATTTTATTTTTAACAAACCATTCCTTTATTGTATACTGTTCTAATCCTTTCCAATCTCTTATAGCTTTTATTTTCAATACTGATATTCCAAACTTCATTTTTTGTACAAAGCTTAATGGTTTGAATTTTAATAATGGAATAACTTGACCCCAATCATATAAACCATCTTTTATATAATATCCCATTTTGCTTTTAAAATATTCAATCTCTACATTTAATTCTTTTGCTAAATTTATTACTTCTTTATCACTTTTAAAAATATGTCTATAATATCTATCTGTTGTTGTTTTACCTACTTTAACGTTTCTTGTCATTCCTCCAACTTGAGATTCTTTATCAAAAATAGTTACATCTATATTGTTTTCAGACAATCTTTTTGCAATTGTCATTCCTGTATATCCTGCTCCAATAATTGCTACTTTCATTAATATTTCCTCCATTATAATATTATATTTCATTATACTATCATATAGTTTGAAACATTTCAATAGTTTTATCCTGTTTTACTTAATATATCTTTCTTCATTTTTTTAATTATCTTTTTTTCTAATCTAGATATATAACTTTGGGAAATTCCGTAATTCATCAGCCACTTCTTTTTGAGTTTTTTCTTTTCTATTTTTCAACCCAAATCTCATCTCCATTATTTCCTTTTCTCTTTCATTTAATTTTAATATCGAAGCTTTAAGCAATTTTTTATCAACTTCATCTTCTAAATTTCTAGACGTTATATCTGGATCTGTTCCTAATATATCTGATAACAATAATTCATTTCCTTCGCCATCTTTATTTAATGGCTCATCAATTGAAATTTCTCCTTTAGTCCTATTGCTCTTTCTTAGAAACATTAATATTTCATTTTCTATACATCTAGAAGCATACGTTGCTAATTTGATTTTCTTATCAGCTTTAAAAGTATTAACACTTTTCATTAAACCAATCGTTCCTATAGATATCAAATCTTCAATACCTATTCCAGTGTTTTCAAACTTTTTTGCAATATATACAACAAGTCTTAAATTTCTTTCCACTAACGTTTGTCTTGCCTCTAAATTGTCTTCATTATCTAATTTGTTTATTAGTTCTTGTTCTTCTTCTTGTGATAGAGGTGGTGGTAACGTTTGACTTCCTGCAATGTAGAATATCGGTAAATATTCTATTTCATTATTCTCATTTATGTATTTAGCACATATTTCATTAACACTATCTTTTAATAATCTCTCTAAACGTTTCATTTTCATTTCTCCTTTATACATCTGATCCAATCAAAGCTCTATATTCACCTTTCTTTGTTAGAGATTTGTTATAAATTCCTATTATTATATTTTCTTTTCTCTCTTTTTCTATTTCTCCATCATCTTCTTTTATTATCTCTACATATTCAGGTCTTATTCCTAATAGCATCCCATATTCTTTTCCTAATGAAGAAAATGGTATTACCTTTAATCTAGAATAGTATTCTTCTTGTATTTCTTTTGGTATCTTTTCAAAATTCCCCCCTAGTATTTCTTCTAAATTATTTAAAATTTCTTTTGGTAAAGTTTCATATAAAATTGAACGTTCTACTACAATTACAGGTGTATTGCTTATTGGCTCTTTTAAAAGATTACCTGTATCAATCATAGCTATTGTATCTATTTTCTTCTTATTTAAACAAACTTCTATATTACAATAATTATTTTTCTTAATAATTTTATTTTTTATCAATTTAAAACTATTTATTGATATGATATATGCAATTATCGTACTTATACAAATTGTTTTTAGAGGGTAAGTTCCTAAGAACAATCCATTTTTCATTAAAATATCTTGAGGTTTTAATATGTATATTAGTGCAAAAGCTACTCCTCCAAATAGAAATGATGTTAGATAAAAAAACAATATTTCTTTCCACATTTTTTTCATTGTTTGTGGATTATATGCTATATATACTATTACAATAGATAATATAAATTTGAGTATAATATTTGAATATATTTCTATTTTTGATATATAAGCTACAACTGTATATATTGCTCCTATTAATGATGCTAATAAAATTCTTAAATGATTTATTTTTGTTTTAATAATTAATCCACTTGCTAGTATGATTATAAAGTTCATTATGATATTTTCTAAGAATACAATATCTATGTATATCGTCATTATTAATCACCTGCCTAGATATTCTACTACTTTTATTTTGCAAATACTGTCTTTTCTTATTGTAGAAAAAAAGAAATAATCGACAAAATCGATTATTTCTTTTTTATTCCTATTTTATTTATTACATATTTTTATTTTTATTCTTTCTTAAGAAAGCTGGTATATCTAAATCAGTTTGTGATGAAGTTGTTTCTTTATTTGATGGTATAGAACTTATTTTCTTTTCCCAGTTTTTAGATATATTTCCAACATTAGGTGTATTCATTACAACATCTTTTTCAAATCCTGTAGCAATAACTGTAATTTGAATTTCATCTTTCATAGTTTGATCTGTTACAGTTCCAAATATAATGTTTGCTTCAGGATCTACACTACGTTGTACTAATTCAGCTGCTGTATTAACTTCATGTAAACCTAAATCATCTCCACCTGTAATGTTAATAATAACTCCTTTTGCTCCTTCAATAGATGTTTCTAATAAAGGACTTTGGATAGCTTCTTTTGCTGCATCTTCAGCTCTATTTTCTCCTGATGCAATACCAACACCCATATGAGCCATTCCTTGATTTAGCATTATTGTTTTTACATCTGCAAAGTCTAAGTTTACAAGTCCTGGGATAGCAATTAAGTCTGAGATTCCTTGTACACCTTGTCTTAATATATCGTCAGCCATTTTAAAAGCTTCGATAATTGATGTTTTTCTATCTATAATTTGTAATAGTTTGTCATTTGGTATAACAACTAATGTATCTACTCTTCCCTTTAAGTTTTCAATTCCTCTTTCTGCTTGAGAAAGTCTCTTCTTCCCTTCAAAAGTAAATGGTTTTGTTACAACACCTATTGTTAGTATTCCCATTTCTTTTGCTGTAGCTGCTACTATTGGTGCCGCACCTGTACCTGTTCCTCCACCCATTCCAGATGTTACAAATACCATGTCAGCTCCTCTAAGAACTTCTGCAATTTCAGCTCTACTTTCTTCTGCTGATTGAGCTCCGATGTCAGGATTTGCTCCTGCACCTAAACCTCTAGTTATTTTTTCACCTATTTGTATTTTTGTACTTGCTTTTGATGTTTGAAGTGCTTGTCTATCTGTGTTTACTGCTATAAAATCTACTCCTTTAATTCCTGCCTCAATCATTCTATTTACAGCATTATTTCCTGCTCCACCTACACCTATTACTTTAATTGTGGCTGTTCCATCCATCATAGTAATATTGTTGCTATCCTCATACTCCATCATTTAGTTTTCCTCCTCTTTATTTATATATTTTTAAAATTAATATCATTTTTATTAAGAATAAAAGAATTCTTTTATTTTATATAATAAATTTTTAACAAAACTTTCGTTATTTTGTGTATCTATACTGCTTGATACTGTTTTTTCAAAAGGTCTTGATGCAATATATCTTACTAATGCATAACTTGTTCTATATGTTTGTTTTACTGTACTTATCAATCTTCCAGTTGAAATCTTTACTGGTATATTTAAATTAATTTTTCCAGCTACATCGCTTTTATTTATATTTATTATACCTTGTCCAGTTAAAACAACATTGTTAATTTTTGATTTTATACCTTGATTTGTTATATCTTTATTTATAATAGAAAACATTTCTTCAATTCTTGCTTCAATGATTTCTATCAATTGAGAACTTTTTATTATTTTGTTTTTCTTGCTGTCTTTACATGTATTTAAGATAATATCGTTGTCATTATCAATAAATGATTTTAGTGCTAGTCCATATTGTCTTTTTAATTTATCTGCTTCTTCCTCTGAAATATTTAATACAAGTGCAATGTCTTTTGTTATATTGTCTCCTCCTACTGGTATAGAGTTTGTATACATGAAGGTAGAACCTTCGAATACACCAATATCAATATTTCCTGCTCCAATATCTAAAATCATAATATTATCATTTAATTCATTTTTATCCAATATTAAATTTCTTTCAGCAAGTGTTATTGGTATAATTCCATCAATTTCTAGTCCCGCTTTTTTGAATATGTTATGAAGTTGTCTTACATATTCTTTATCTCCTAAAATTATTTGAGCATTTATTGCAAAACTTGAACTAAGTCTTCCAACAGGATCTGTAACAACTGTACCATCTTCTAATGTTATTTTATCTGGTACTATATCAATTAAAACTTGATTATCTGGTATTTCAATATCTTTAACTTGCATAATTGCATTTTGCACATCTCTCATTGATATACCTGAAAATTTATCTTTTACTTCTTTTATTATGCTATTTTGAACTATTGTTACATATTTTCCTGGAATTGTAACATATGCTGAGTTGATTTTTAAATTTGTTTCTTCTTCGGCATCTCTTATGGTTTGTTCCAAACTATTACTAATTTCTTCTTCGTCAATTATTTTACCTTTTTTCAAACCACTGCATTTGTATGATGTACTAGATATAGTTTCTATTTGATTGAAATTATTTACTTCACCTATAACAGTTGCTATTTTTGCTGTTCCTATATCCACTCCTACTATAATATCTCCAATTGCCAAAGCTAACTCCTCCATATTTTAATTTTCTAGTGTTATTTATATTACAATTTATGTAAAAAGTCAATAGAATTTGTTATATTTTTGTAATATTTCTGTAATATTTTTGTAACATTGTAATAATAATGTAACTATCTATATTTTTTTTTACCAAAGTAAATAGCGACAACTGTCGCTATTTTTATCTTATGTATTTTACTATATATACTTTTATTTTTCAACCACTTTTGTCTTATTTTTATTATTTTTTATCTCATTATATTTATCAGACATTTTATTTAAATAATATCTTCTAATAATACCTATATTATTTAGTATTCTCCATACAAACACTACTATAGCTGCTAAATAAATATCTACATTTAATTTTTGTCCTAATACTGTTAAAAGTATTGCAATAACTGCATTACTAAAGAATCCTGATATAAAAATTTTTAAATCAAAGTTTTTATTTGATACTGCAACAATTCCACCAAATACTGTGTCAAGAGCAGCAATAATTGCAATTGCTAGATAACTTGAATATGTATAAGAGATCATTGGTGCATTTATTCCTAAAATCGCACCTAATATACATCCAACTAATATAGCTATAAATACCATTTTTTCTCATTCCTTTCATTATTCCATATACTTAGCTTCTATTTCGCCTTCGTACTTATTTATTGTAATATTATCACTTTTTTCAATAGTAATCTTATGTCCTAAATTTTTCATATCATCGAGATGTCCTCCACTACCTATTAGTCCACCTTCTAGATATGCTTGATTTCCAATTGCCTTTATTACATATGGATTTAAAACTCTTTGTCGATTATTTATTCTTATAAATGAATCTTTAATTTGAACAATATCTGTAGAGTTTATTATTCTTTCTCCATTAATTGAAATAGCTTCTGCTCCTGCTAGTTTTAAAGCATTTACAATAATTAGCAAATCATCTGCTTTAATTGATGAAACATCTGTCGCTTGTTCTTGAGTAATATCTTTTAATGTAATTATAATTCCTTGTCCTTGTACATCTGTTTTTCCTAGTATCTTATTGATTTGTTCTAATTCTTGTTCTAATAATTTTTCTGATTCTTCAGTAGATTGTTGACTATTTTTATATTCATTAAGTTTATTTTGTGTCTCTTCATATTTACTGTTTGTCTCTTCATATTTTTGTTTCCATGAAGCCAATTCTGTCGTTAATTCTGTTTTTCTCATTGTTTCAATAGATGTAATATCTGTTTGATTAACTATCTTAAATTGCATAAACATAACAGCCATTAAAATAAAACACGTTAAACCTACTGTTATAATCATTATTTTTTTGCCTTTTCTACTTTCTTTCATTGTTTCTCCCTCTATTATTTATTGATTGTTTTTGCATATTCAAAATTTATCAATTTTGGATATTTTGATATTTGTATATAATCAGATTTTTTAAGATCTGTACCTATACCGTAATCCTTTAAAATACTTAAATATCCACCTATTCTTGATAATGCTGCTAATTGTTCAGGTAAACCTATTGCTTTAATTTCAAATGGTGCTCCAACTCTTTCTCCATTGATTGTAATTATATTTCCACCACATGTTATTGATGAAGTACTTACAAGTCTTTGTCCATTTATTGAAATAGCTTCTGCTCCTGCATTTTTTAATTCATTTATTACACTTAATACATCTGTGTCATGTACTAACAATTCATTTAAATCAGATACCATAGCAGAACTTGTTGGAATTTTACTATCACTTAATGTTAATGTAACTCCTGATCCTGATACATCTGTAAAACCTATCAATTTATTTCCTTTTTTTATTTGTTCTTCTAATTCTTTTAATTCATTATCTTCTGTAGATGCTTTTTGTCTTTCTATTTCTAGCTCTTCTTCAGCTCTTTCTAGTTCTTCATATTTTCTATCATATTTTTCCTTATATCTTAACACTTCTGCTCTTAGATTATTTTCTTCATAATCTTGACTAATTGTAGAATTTGAATTTCTTACTGTTTTTATCTGTATTGATATTCCAAATGTAAGTATGAAACATAAAATTCCTAGTACAATTGATATATGTGTTTTATTCATTTTTTCACCTCTTTATCACATGATTTTTTCTCTAAAATATGGTTTGAACTTATTATTTAAATCACCATTAACAAAAATATCTCCTGCAGCTCCTTTTGTTTCATTTATTATAGCTTGAACATATATAACTTTGTTACTTAAATTCGATTTATTTCCTAGATGTATTGTTTTTTGTTCTGATTCCATTGTTACTATACAATCATTATCATCTTCAAGATTTATAGAAGTTACTAGCTTGTCCAAATCATTATCTTTGAATGTATCCATAATTTTTATTGCAACTTCTACTTTAAGTAGGTCAGAATCTTCTAGTCTATTTCCAGCCTCTATTTGTTCTTCTTCTGTTATTATTCCATCAATTATTGGAAGATTTCGTGGTTCTTGTGATATTTCTAATATGTATCCTTGACTATTTATAATAGCATAGTTATTTAAATTTTTTATACTAAATTTTTTAGTTCTTTCTTCAACACTTATTTGAACTGTTCCTGGTAATATTCTTTTTATTTCTACATTTTCAATATATGGCTCTTTTTTTATTGATTGTTTTACTATTACTTTTAAGAATCTAAATATATTTTCATCCTCTTTTAAGCCTGATAAGCTTTCTATTGTATTACTACTTACTTGTTCATTTCCTTTTACTTCAATACTTTTTATATTAAACATTGGCGAAGTAAATGCAAAAATGCAACCAGCTATAATAATTAGTAAAACAATTATAGCTTTAATTATCCTTTTTATTCTTCTTCTTTTTTTATTTATCTTTTGTTGTTCTTTTTCTTTTTGTCTTTTTTGATTGTTTTTTAGAGTCATTTTTATTGCTGTATTTGACTCATATTCAAAATCTTCCTCTTCTTTGTGACGTTTTCTTTGTTCGATTCTTTTTTCTCTTTCTTGTCTTTTTATTTTTTCTTGTAATTTCTTTTGTTTCTCTAATTCTTTTTTTCGCTTATTGTCTTCCTTTTTTGCATTAGCAATTTGTTTTTCTCTTTGTTTTTTCTTTTTTTCTAACTCTTTTTTTTCTAAGTCTTTTTGTTTTTCTATTTCCTTTAATTGTCTTTTATTTTCTTTTTTTTCTATATTCTTTTTTCTACATTCTTTTTTTAGATTTTCTTTTTCTTGTTTTTTTGCTTTTTTTTCATCAATTTTTCTTTGTTGTCTTTTTTCTTTTTGTTTTTGTATTTCTTCTTCTCTTAATAGTTCATCTTTGGTTTTTTCTTTTACTTTCTTATCAGAAGGTTTTAATGTTTCTTTACTTGCTTTTTTAGATTCTTTATATCGTTTTCCCATAACACATTAACCTCCTTCATTAACTATTTTTATTTTAGCTCCTAAATTATTAAATTTTTTATCTAAATTTTCATATCCTCTTAAAATATATTCTATATTTTCTATATTAGTTTTTCTTTTTGATGCTAATGCTGCAACAACCAATGCTGCTCCTCCTCTTAAATCTTCCGCTTTTACATTACTACCATATAGTTTTCTAACACCTTTTACAGCTGCTACTTTTCCTTCTATATTTATTTTTGCTCCCATCTTTATTAACTCTTGAACATATTTATATCTATTTTCAAAAATATTTTCTACTATTATTGATGTTCCTTTTGCAATTGTTAATGTTGCTACAAATATTGATTGCATATCTGTTGGGAACCCTGGATATGGCATAGTTTTTATATCAACACATTTTAATTTCCTTGGTGCTAATATTTCTATTTCATGCTTTTTAGTTTCTATTTTACAACCAGCTTCTTCTAATTTACTTATTACTGGAGATATTTCAATTGGATTAGTATTTTTTATTATTATATTTCCTCCTGTTATAGCAGCTCCACATAAAAATGTTCCTGTTTCAATTCTGTCTGGCATAATATTATACTTTACTTCTTTTTTTAATTGATTAACTCCTTGTATTTCTATTTTATTTGTTCCTGCCCCTTTTATCTTTGCTCCCATTCTATTCAATATTTTTTGTAAATCAATTATTTCTGGTTCCATAGCAGCATTAGTTATTACTGTTGTTCCATCTGCTAAACATGCTGCTAGAATAATATTTTCTGTTGCTCCGACACTTGGAAATTCCAAGTCAATTTTTTCCCCATTTATTTTATCACAACTACATATAATATTTCCATAGTTTTTACTAATATTTATACCTAATTTTTCAAAATTTTTCAAATGTAAATCAATAGGTCTTGCTCCAATATCACATCCTCCTGGATAAGAAAATACTGCTTTTCTATATCTACCAATCAATGCACCAGCTAGTATGACTGATGATCTCATTTGTCTCATTAAATTTTCTGATATTTCAAATCTATTTATATTACTTGTATCTATAATGTATTTTTTATTCTTCTTTATTACGCTTCCACCTAATTCTTTTAAAATTTCAAACATCATTTTTGTATCATGTATTTCAGGAACATTATATAACACTGTTTTTCCTTGATTTAATATAGTTGATGCAATTATTGGTAATGATGCATTTTTTGATCCTGATATTTCAACTTCACCTTCTAATCTATTTCCACCTTCTATTATGTACTTTAACATTTTCTTTCCACCTTTCATTTTATGCATTTTTCCTTAGCAAAAACTTTGCACTTGCCTATATTTTTGCTACTGTACTAACTATTTAATTTTGTTTTGTTATATATTATGTTAGGTTTGCATAAATGGTGAAAAGGGGAAGATAAGAAACAGTTAAAACAACTTAATGAATATTTTATAGATTATGTTTCTTTTTGGAGTGAGAAGCATTATAGGAATTGGTTTTGTGATTAGTCAAAGTATAAACTTAAAGACGAGAATAAACTCGCCTTTTTACTTTAAAAATTTAATTATTGTATTATATACTATAGGAATAGTACTTATATATGAATCAACAAGAGAATTTTTTTCTTCTGTACTTAATTCTATAATTAAAATATATAAAATCATTTTTAACAAAGATTTTGTTTCTACAACATCTACATTTTTTAATATTTTATTTTTTTTAGTTCCATGTACATAATAATTTCTAGTTTTAATTAATGCTGTTATATATTTTTCGCTACTTTGATTCTCAGTTAAACTAAATTTCACATAAAAAACATACTTTAATATATCTCTTAATTGAACTTTTTTAAAATTATAAAATCTTTTTATAAACTGTTTTTTCTCATCTGACATTTCTTCAAATATTTCATTCATTTTTGTATTATTTGCCTTTAATTCTTCATTAGAATTAATTGTATATTCTTCTACTTTTTCTTTATATTTTTCATCTGAAAGTACTAGTTCTATTGTATTAACTAATGATGTAAATTCAAATATATCATCTAAATTATTATATATATATTCATAAAACATATTAATTGCTCCAGCAATTCGTTTATCACTATAGTATTTCTTTAAAACATCTTTCAATAATTGTTTTGAATTTAGATCAACAATAAAAGATTCTTTTACTTCTACTTCATTATAATCTTTTTGAAATCTAGTAATTAAATCATGTCGCTTTCCATCGATATCAATTAATGTCGTTTCTATTAGATTCATTTTTTTGTCAAATACAAAACCAAGTATTCTTTCAATTTTGTTTAGTTCTTCAAATACCTTTGATAAGTTTATCGGATTTTTAAAAATCATATTAATTTTAGCTGGTGTCAAAAATAATGTATGTCCTGCCGAATCATGATCTATCCCAGGCATTCTATTATATATTAATGTTAAATTTTCATTATCTAAAAGTATTTCACTATTATATTTTTGAGTTATAGTTAATTCTGTTTTCATTTTTTCAGTATCAATTTTATATTCATCTTCAACAAAGAAATAATCTAATTCTTTGAAATATACTAACATAGATGATATTAATATATCATCTTCTTCTACATAGTCAGAAATTAAACACCCTGCTTCATATACATAAATGCTTTCATTTAAATCACCTTTATTTACTATAACAGCTGATCTCATATTATTTATTAAAGTAACTTTCCCTTTGAAATTATATTCTCCTTTAATACTCTTAATTATATGTTCAAGCTTTACATTTTTTGGCACTCTAATTTCTACATAAAATTTATTATTCACACCTCTTATTATCCCATCCAATTCCATTTCTTTTCCATTATTATTGACATACAATATCATTTTTTCCTCTTTTCTATATTAATCTTACATAAAACTTGTTTCTATTAAAGCCTCCATACTTTCTCATTTATAATTTTAAGTTTTTTTAGTCCTTTTTTAATTCCATTAAATTTAACTTGTATTCTTTTATAGATTTTGTTTTTTTATCTACTGTCAAAACTTTATATTCTTTCGTTTATTAAATTTAATAAGTTATTTTGTTATCTTTTATTACTTAATAAATCTTCTTTTCTTTTATTGTCCATTCCATTATTATATTTTAGATAATATGTTGTTTCAAAATGTTCTTTAAATCTTCTGGTATTTCTATTACTATTTATCATTATATATTTTCAACATTATATTATCTAAACGTGTTTCAATATTGCACAATATATTAGGTATTTTCTCTTTAACTGTTACTCCCAAAAAATAATCATCACCCTGTCCTATGTTTTCATTTATAAAATCATCTAATTTTTGCTTTTCATTCCTAATTTCTCTTATTTCTTCAGTACAATTTAAATGCTTTGATAACTTTTCTAATACAGTAATTTTGTTATCTATGTATTTAAATGAATGCAAATATTCTGGCTGCTTACTTTGTTGCACTGGGCAATTAAAAACTGTATTAATTCTATTCCTTATCCATTCTATTGTATCTTCGACTTTTTCATTTTTCTTTTTTATATCATCATTTACTTTTGTTAGAAAATAAATTCCTATAGTAACAACTATTGTAGTTAATATTTCCATTAAATTATAATTGAATAAATCATGATTAGGAAAAACATATTTTAGTCCAATAAAAATTGCAGAAATTATTATTAAAATTATTATTACACCTGTTAAATGTTTTTTATTCATATTAGTTCTCCTCTCGTATTGGATTGTCTATTGCTTCTTGTATATATCCTTTTATTTTTTCTACCCATGATTTATTATCATTTGAAATAATTACTATTTCCTTTACTCTATTAAAGCTATCATTTTTTTCTTTTTTTAACCTTCTTACAAGACCTCCAAATGTTTCTTCTAAAAATGATGAGCCATATCCATATCCACCATCTAAATTAACTGTTAATATTTCATTTTTTGCAATAGCTTCTATAAACTTCGGATATAAAATTGTATCTCTAAATTTTTCTCCAGAATTTGATCCTTGCTTTTCGTATCTTGCTCCTGGTTTATCTGTATATTCTTTTACGACATTAATTTCCATCTTTTATATATTTACCTCCTTTTTAATTTCCCAATAAAAAATAGTTCCATTTAAGTTATTTTCTAAATCTTTAGGATTATTTTCTATATAGTAAGCTTTGTTAGATATTATTATTAATTTACTAATTTTATTTATCTTATATTGTTCATAAATAGATGGCAATCCGTTTCCTCTTTCAATTTGCCCTGTCTTACTTCTTTTCTCTAGTCCACTTACTCCTGCTTTTATATATTTGTACTCTTTATCTACATCAAATTTTTTAAAAAATTGTTCAATTTTATTCTTTTTTATAGTAGTTGGTATTCCTAATCCATTATCCATGAATGTATAAGAGATTTTATTTGGTAAATTCTCTACAAAAATATACCAACTATTTTCAAATATATTATCATCATCATATGCATGATCTTTAATATTGGTTATCATTTCCGTCAACATAGTCATTAAAAAGTTTACTTGAATTTTATTTTTATTTAATTTTTTACATGTAAAATCAATAATTTTTTGCCTTATATCTATTATCTTATTTCCTTCTTTATATTCATAGCTTTGTCCTGTTTGAATTTGTATATGTTCATTAGTTTTTATAAGATTTTCTTTAGCTGTATGCATATATTTCAAATATCCTGAATTTTGTAAGAATTTTTTCATCTTTTCATCCTTTGGAAAATTTCCTATCCAATTAACTGGTAACAATTTTTGTCCTCTAGTGTTTTTTATTATTGTTAAAAGATACATTAATGCATCACCTGTTATTTCCATAGTATTATCCATATTAATTGAAAATGTCCTAATAAAATTATTTTTATTATTTCTTGATTTTATAATTTTACGTATCTTTTCAACATTATTAATAATGTCATTTAAAAATAATATTGTATCTTCTGGATTATTTATAATACTAAATATTTTTGGAACATTAAAAGTTTTATATGGTAAATTATTATTTCCTTTTTCACTCTGAATTTTAAGTTGTTTACTGTGTTTTATCTTACGTTTTAATCTGTTTCTATTTTTCTTTTCATCATTTCTTTTCTTCCACACTTTATATTCTGCATCTTTTTTATGAATATTACCCACCTCATTTCAACCCATATATAATTCTACAATATTTTCTCAAAAAAAATTATCACATATTCATTTTCACAATTACTAAATACTTATTTATATTTTTCCTAGTAGCCAATCCAATACATTTATTTTCTTTATTCCATCAAAATCTGTGTCTAAATCATCATCTAATGTTAATATATATTTAGGATAGTTATCGTTTATTTTCTTCAATGGTGCTAATTCTCTATTTAATATACTATTATTACTATTATCAGTTTCTCTTGTAGTTAATGCTACTTGATAATAAATTGTATCTTCTGAATTTTTTGCTACAAAATCAACTTCTAAATCATCATATTTCCCAATATAAACTTTATAGCCTCGTCTTAACAATTCAAGATAAACTACATTTTCTAGAATGTGTCCCATATCTTTACCAGAACTTTGACCTAGCATATGATATCTTAGTCCTATATCTACTGCATAATATTTTTCTTGTGTTTTTAAAAATTCTTTTCCTTTTATATCATATCTATTTGCTTTATATACAATATAACTATCTATTACTGCTTGAACATAAGTTGATACTGTATTGTATGAATTATTTTTCTCTAATCCTTCTATGTTGTCACTTATATTTTTCATACTTGTTCTATTTCCTATATTGTCATATAAATATTTAGTTACTCTTTCTAAAGTGTTTTTATCTGTTATTCCTTTTCTTTGCATTACATCTTTAAATAAAATTGTATTATATATTCCGTCTAAAAACAAATTAATATTTTCTGGATTTATTTTAAATAATTCTATAGATTGTGGAAATGAACTATATTGTAAGTAATCTCTAAATTTTCTTGATACATCAGTTTTATCTTGAAAAGCTGATAAATATTCTTTAAATGATAGAGGTAACATTTTGATTTCTATATATCTACCTGTAAGTAATGTTGCAAGTTCTGATGATAAAAGATGAGCATTTGAACCAGTTATATATAAGTCTACATCTTTATTTATAAAAAGACTATCTACTGTTTTTTCAAATTCTTTAACATTTTGAATTTCATCTAAAAATATATATGTTTTTTTACCTTTTACTAATTTTGATTTTAGATATTCATATAATTTTTTTCTATCCTGTAGTTCTTCATAATCAGCTTCTTCAAAATTAATTGATATAATCTGATTTTCTTTTACTCCATTTTCTTTTAAGTAATCTTGAAACAATTCTAATAAAGTAGATTTACCACATCTTCTAATTCCAGTTATTACTTTTATAATCTGCTGGTCTTTGAAATTTCTTAATATAGATAAATACTCTTCTCTTTTTATTCTCTCCATAATTAATCCTCCAACTATATTTATTATACTCTTTTATATTATTATAGTCAAGTTTTTTCAATATTATGAAAAAACTTTTATGCTTTGATATGTTTTTTCATATATTATATAATTGTTATATTTATAAAAAAATACAAAACGACCATCAGTAATAGCCATTTTCTAAAAATATTTTTAAATTCTAATGGTACTATAAAAATTATGCCCTATTGTTGAAAAGATTTTACATTACTTCCCTAATCCACTCATTTATTTTAAACTTGTCCGATGTATCCACCAATTTTTTTAAGCTCCTGGATAAGAAAATACTGCTTTTCTATATCTACCAATCAATGCACCAGCTAGTATGACTGATGATCTCATTTGTCTCATTAAATTTTCTGATATTTCAAATCTATTTATATTACTTGTATCTATAATGTATTTTTTATTCTTCTTTATTACGCTTCCACCTAATTCTTTTAAAATTTCAAACATCATTTTTGTATCATGTATTTCAGGAACATTATATAACACTGTCTTTCCTTGATTTAATATAGTTGATGCAATTATTGGTAATGATGCATTTTTTGAGCCTGATATTTCAACTTCACCCTCTAATCTATTTCCACCTTCTATTATGTACTTTAACATTTTCTTTCCACCTTTCAAACTTTTTATTTGTATATATTATGTTTTGTTTGCATAAAAAGTGTATAGTATAAAAATATTGAACTTTTTACAAAAAAGTAATATAATAACTTATATATTGAATAGAAAAGAATGAATTTAATATGTCAATTAAAATATATAATATTAAAATAGAAAGGTATGAACAATGAAAGATATTAAAGTTTTACTAAACGGATGTAATGGAAAAATGGGACAAGAAGTCACTAGTTGTATTGAGCAAACTGAAGGCGTGGAAATCTTATGTGGTTTTGATTTAAAAGATAATGGGATTTATTCATTTCCAGTTTATACTAGTTTTGAAGATATAAAAGAAAT
>CANQQC010000024.1 GCA_947625925.1 uncultured Clostridia bacterium
AAAGCCTTTTATATTCTCACTCGCATAGCGAGTGGTTTTAACCCCGAGAGACGTTTTCGTCTCTCGCGTAATAAAAAAATCTAGCAATTTTGCTAGATTTTTATTTTATATTATTTAGATTCACCAGCCGGTCCTACATATTCTGCACTTCCTAATCCTAAAATTAGTTGGAATATGAAAGGTAAGAAAATTAAACCAACTGTATATCCAATATCTTTACCAAATGATTTTGCAATATTGTTTGATAAATAAATATTTAAACCAAATATAACTAGTGGACCTACAATAGGTATTATGCTTAATAAGCAAAGTAGTATTAACCAAGGAGATGTTCCAGATATTTTAAATAGTACTACAGTACCATAAATAGGTATAATTGATTTCCAACCTTTTTCACCAGCTTTATTAAACATTTTCCACATAGCTACAATTTGAAGTATACATACAACAAGTGCAATTAAAAGTATAGCAACGAAAAAAGTTCCAACAAAAGCCAATAATGCATTTTGTGTTTCTGTATTAGTGTTATTTAAGATATTTTCAAAAGTTTGTGTTTCTTCTGTTAGTAAGTTTGAGTAATCCATAGTTTTATCCTCCTTTTAATTTTCTTAAACATATTTTATAAATATTGTATTATTTTGTCAAGATTTCCTTTTATTAATCGACAAATTTTTTAAAAAATCATTGTATAAAAAATGTAGTTTTGTTATAATAAATTTGATTTGTAATATATATTATTAAACGGAGGAAAATTATATGAGTGAAACAAATTGCGGTCAAAGAATTCAAGATGAGTTTTTAAAAGATATTTATGAAACTTACAAACCAGAAAAAGATAATTTAATTCAAATACTTAATGAAGTTCAAGAACATTTTGGATATATTCCAAAATATACACAATTAAAATTATCCGAATTTTTAAATATGCCAATGGCAGAAATTTTTGGAGTTATTACTTTTTATTCGAGATTTACTTTAGAACCAAAAGGTAAATATACTATTTCAGTATGTTTAGGAACAGCATGTTTTGTAAAAGGTTCTCAAAAAATAATGGATAGATTAAAAGAAAGATTAGGAATTGAAGCAGGGCAAACAACTGAAGATGGAATGTTTTCAATTGATGAAACTAGATGTGTTGGAGCATGTGGTTTAGCACCTGTTTTTACTGTAAATGGCGAAGTATATGGTAAAGCGACGGTTCAAACCCTAGACAAAGTTCTTGATGAATTGGAAGGAGGGGATTCTAAATGAAGACAATAGAGGAAATACATAAAATTAGAGAAGAAAAAAGAAAAGAATTAGATTTGCGTGTTAATACATCAGCAGATGTAAGAGAAAAACATATTCTTGTATGTCAAGGTACTGGTTGTACATCATCTAAATCTCCTCAAATAATAGAAAATTTTAGAAAAATATTAAAACAAAAAAATATAGAAAATGTAAGAGTTATAAAAACAGGTTGTTTTGGACTATGTGCTAAAGGTCCAATAGTAATAATTCGTCCTGAAGATACTTTTTATGCAATGGTAAAGCCAGAAGACTGTGAAGAAATAATTCAAACACATATAGTCGAAGGGAATAAAGTTGAAAGATTACTTTGTAAAGATATAGATGGAACAAAAGTAAATAGATTAGATGAGCTTAATTTCTATAAAAAACAAAAAAGAATTGCACTTAAAAATTGTGGTGTAATAAATCCAGAAGATATTGATGAATATATAGCTTTTGATGGATATAAAGCTATTGAAAAAGTTCTAAAAGAAATGAGTCAAGATGATGTTATAAAAGAAATTTCAGATTCAGGATTAAGAGGACGTGGAGGAGCTGGTTTCCCAACAGGGAAGAAATGGGAACTTACAAAAATTGTAGAAGGAAATCAAAAATATGTAGTATGTAATGCAGACGAAGGAGATCCTGGAGCTTTTATGGATAGAAGTATACTAGAAGGAGATCCACATTGTGTTCTAGAAGCTATGGCAATTGCAGGTTATGCAATTGGTGCAAACAAAGGATATATATATGTTAGAGCAGAATATCCTATAGCTGTTAAAAGATTAAAAATAGCAATAGATCAAGCAAGAGATTACGGTCTATTAGGTAAAAAAATTTTTGATACAGATTTTGATTTTGATATTGAAATACGTTTAGGAGCAGGAGCTTTTGTATGTGGAGAAGAAACAGCACTATTAGAATCAATAGAAGGAAAACGTGGTCAGCCTAGAGTAAAACCACCATTTCCAGCTCAACGTGGGTTATGGGGTAAACCAACTTTAATAAATAATGTTGAAACATATGCAAATATTACAAAAATAATATTAAATGGAGCTAACTGGTATTCAAAAATTGGAACAGAGAAATCTAAAGGAACAAAAGTATTTGCACTTGGAGGAAATGTTAATAATATTGGGCTTGTTGAAGTACCAATGGGAACTACTCTAAGAGAAATTGTTTTTGATATAGGTGGAGGATTACCAAATGGAAGAGAGTTTAAAGCTGCTCAAACAGGAGGACCTTCAGGTGGATGTATACCAAAACAACATTTAGATACACCAATTGATTATGAATCACTAAAAGAAATAGGATCTATGATGGGATCTGGAGGAATGATCATAATGGATGATACTAAATGTATGGTAAATTTAGCAAGATTCTATTTAGAATTTACTGTAAGTGAAAGTTGCGGTAAATGTACTCCTTGTAGAATAGGTACAAAAAGAATGTTAGAAATATTAGAAAAGCTTTGTAATGGTAAAGGTGAAAAAGAAGACCTAGAAAAACTTGACAAACTAGCTCATATGATTGCAAAAGCAAGTGTTTGTGGTTTAGGACAATGTGCACCTAATCCAGTAATAAGTACAATGAAATACTTTAAGGAAGAATTTGAAGAACATGCAATAGATAAAAATTGTAGAACATCAGAATGTAAAGCTATTTCAAAAATAACAATTGATAAAGAAAAATGTAAAGGTTGTGGTCTTTGCCAAAGAAGTTGTCCTGTTAATGCAATTGAAGGTGAAGGAAGAGATATTAGAGTTATAAATCAAGATAAATGTATTAAATGCGGAACATGTCTATCAAATTGTCCGTTTAAAGCCATAAAATAAATTAACAGTACAAAATAAATATAAAGGAGATTAAAAATGGAAGATTTAATAACATTAACTATAGACGGTAAAGAAGTTAAAGTTAAAAAACATACAACAGTACTACAAGCTGCAAAACAAATTGGAATAGATATTCCAACATTATGTTATTTAAAAGAAATAAACGCAGTTGGTGACTGTAGAATGTGTATTGTTGAAATAGAAGGAAGAAGAGGTTATATACCTTCTTGTATACAAATGGCTGAAGAAGGAATGGTAGTACATACAAATACACCTGAAGTTATGGAAGCAAGAAAAATGATGTTAGATTTAATTTTATCAAATCATCCACAAGAATGTTTAACATGTATACGTTCAGGAAATTGTGAACTACAAAAATTAGCCATTGAATTTAATGTATCAAATATTGAATATGAGGGAGAGAGAATAAAACATGAAATTGATGATATTTCTCCATCTATTGTAAGAGATACAAATAAATGTATATTATGTAGAAGATGTATATCTGCATGTAAAAAAGTTCAAGGAATTGGTGCAATAGATTGTGTAAATAGAGGTTTTGAATCATGTGTTTCAACAACAGGGAATAATAGTTTAAATAATGTAAACTGTACTTTCTGTGGACAATGTATTGTTGCTTGTCCAACTGGAGCATTACATGAAAAAGAAGAAATAGATAATGTGTGGGAGAAAATAAAAGATCCAAATACTGTAGTTATTGCACAAACTGCACCAGCAGTTAGAGCAGGACTTGGAGAAGAATTTGGTATGCCAATAGGAACTAGTGTAACAGGTAAAATGATAACAGCAATAAAAAGATTAGGATTTGATAAAGTGTTTGATACAAATACAGGTGCAGATTTTACAATAATGGAAGAAGCTAATGAATTTGTTGAAAGGTTTACAAAAAATGATAATTTACCAATGATTACATCATGTTCTCCTGGATGGGTTAAGTTTATAGAAACAAACTTCCCAAATTTATTACCACATTTATCAACTTGTAAATCTCCACATCAAATGTTTGGAGCTTTGATAAAAACATATTATGCTAAAAAAGAAAATATTGACCCAAATAGTATCTATGTTGTTTCTATTATGCCTTGTGTTGCTAAAAAGTTTGAAAAATCAAGACCAGAAATGGAAGTAGATAAATTACGTGATGTAGATGCAGTATTAACAACAAGAGAGTTAGCAAGAATGATTAAACAAGCAAATATAGACTTTGTTAATTTGCCAGATGATGAATTTGATAGCCCTATGGGTGAAGCAACAGGAGCAGGAGCAATTTTTGGTACAACGGGTGGAGTTATGGAAGCTGCATTAAGAACTGCACAAGATACATTAACAGGTGAGAATCTTGATAAAATAGATTTTGAAGCTGTACGTGGTGGAAATGGAATAAAAAGAGCTACTGTAAATATTGCAGGAAAAGATATCAAAGTGGTTGCTGCAAGTGGATTACAAAATGCTAGAAAAATACTTGAAGAAATAGAAAGTGGAGAAGCTGACTATCAATTTGTTGAAATAATGGCATGTCCTGGTGGATGTGTAATGGGTGGAGGACAACCAATAAAAAGTTCAAAAACACGTTCAGAAATTGATGTTAGAAAATTAAGAGCTGATGCTTTATATTCAATAGATGAAAAAAGTACTCTTAGAAAATCACATGAAAATCCAATCTTAAAGAAAATTTATGAAGATTACTTAGAAAAACCAGGAAGTGAAATTGCAGAAAAGCTATTACATACAGAATTTGCTAAAAGAGAGAAATATAATATAGATATAGAAGAATAAAAATAAAGGAAGAGAAATTCTCTTCCTTTTATTTTTAATAAATTTTAAATAATTCACCTAAAGGTTTATTTTCTTGAATTCTTAAAATAGCATCAGCAAATGTTGGAGCTATATTCAATATTTTTATTTTATTAATTTGTTTTTCTTTACTTACAGGAACGGTATTAGTAACAACCATTTCTTTAATAGGAGAATTTTTAATTCTTTCTATAGCAGGACCTGATAGTATTCCATGAGTACATCCTGCATAAATATTTTTAGCACCAAATTTATCAAGAATTTTTGCAGTTTCTATCATTGAACCTGCAGTGTCAACTTCATCGTCAAATATTATTGCATTTTTATTCTTAACATCACCTATAATTGTAGTTGCAATTGCTTTGTCATTATTTCCATCTCTTCTTTTATCAATTAATGCTATAGGACATCCAAAATATTTTGAATATTTATATGCTTTCTTTGAACTTCCAGCATCTGTGGCAACAATTACCATATCTTTTAAATTTTTTTCTTTAAAATAATTTTGTAATAAATTTTGAGCTGATAGTCTATCACAATTGATATTAAAAAATGCTTGTATTGCAGGATTATGCAAGTCACATGTTATAACTCTAGTTGCACCTGCAGCTTCTAAAAGTTGTGCCATCAATTTTGCTGTTATTGGAATTCTTGGTTGATCTTTTTTATCAGACCTTGAATACATGTAGTAAGGTAAAACTACTTTTACAGAATTTGCAGATGCTCTTTTTAGTGCATCAATTGTAATTAGTAGTTCCATAATTCTTTCGTTAACTGGTGGCGTAGTTGTTTGTACAACGTACACATCTTTACCTCTAACTGTTTCTAAGATTTGAACAAAGTTGTTGTCGTTTGAAAATTTTTGATATTTAATTTTTCCTATATGTAAATTTAGAGATTTACATATTTCTTCAGTAAAACTCTCGGCAGTTGGACATGAAAATATTTTTACATTCTCCATATCTAATAACATTCCTTTCTACTTTTTTTATTTTATATTTTTGTTATGCCAAAATCATTATAACACAAAAGAAATTTTAAACAAGAAAAATTCCTTAAATATTAAAGAATAATTAAGGAATTTTAAAAAACTATTTATTATTGTTTGATTGTCTTTCATTATTTTGATTATTATTGTTGTTTTGGTTGTTGTTGTTATTGTTATTATTTTGATTGTTATTGTTTTTCTTTGATTTTGACATAACTAAAAGCACCTCCATTAAAAAAATTATATTATTATCATTGCCAAAATTCAAAAAAATATGTAAAGATACTTTTTCTTGCACTTTTATTCACTATGCTATATAATAACAAATATAATATATTAGAAAAAATTACATGTTTATGTATATAAAATAAATTGATAATAAAGAGGAGAAATAAAATTGAAAAAATATTTAAATGAAAAACTAGAAGAATTTAACAATTTTATTCGTTATAGAAAAATAGCGATTATAGGATTAGGAGTAAGTAATTTACCACTAATAGATTATTTACACGATAAAAAAGCAAAAGTTACAGTATTTGATGAAAGAGATGTAAATGAAATTCCAAAAGACATTATGAATAAATTGATAATATATTCTTTTGATTATTATTTTGGAAAAGATTGTTTAGAAAATTTGAAAAATTTTGTAATAATATTTAGATCACCAAGTTGTTTACCAACAAGAAAAGAATTACAATTAGAAGAAAAAAATGGAGCAATAATAACAACTGAAATTGAGTTATTCATTAAAATGTGTCCATGTCCAATAATTGGCGTAACAGGCAGTGAAGGAAAAACAACAACAACAAGTATGATATATAGTATTCTAAAAAAAGGTGGATATAATACATATTTAGGTGGAAATATTGGAACACCACTTTTTACAAAGCTTGATAAAATAAAACCTAAAGATATAGCTGTGTTAGAATTAAGTAGTTTTCAATTGATGGATATGGAAGTTAGTCCTCAAACATCAGTTGTAACAAATGTAACTCCAAATCATTTAAATATACATAAAGATTATGAAGAATATATTGATGCTAAAAAGAATATATATCGTTATCAAAATGAAAATGCTTTATTGGTTTTAAATTATGATAATAAAATTACAAAAAAAATGGCAAAAGAAGCAAAAGGAAAAGTTGTATTTTTTAGTAGTAAAACAAGATTAGAAGATGGATATATAGTTGAAGATAATGCTGTAAAAGAATGTGATAACAACTTAAGAAAACATATTGTTTATGGTGATGAAATAAAATTAAAAGGTATTCATAATTTTGAAAATATGTGTGCAGCGATAGCTGCAACAAAAGATTTCGTAAAAGAAGAAGTGATTATAAAAGCATTAAAAGAATTTAAAGCAGTTGAACATAGATTAGAATTTGTGAAAGAAATAGGTGGAGTTAAATGGTATAATGATTCTGCAAGTTCTTCACCTACAAGGACAATAGCAGGTATAGAAGCATTTCCAAATGATGAAATTATACTAATAGCTGGTGGATATGATAAAAATTTAGATTATACACCTATTGCAAAACCAATAGTTAAAAATGTAAAGAGTTTAATATTATTGGGGCAAACATCAAAAAAAATAAAAACAGCTGTAGAGAAAGAACAAGGAAATAAAAAGAAAGTAAAAATATATGAATGTAAATCTTTGGAAGAAACTATAGATAAAGCAAAAGAAATTGCAACATCTGGTCAAGTTGTATTATTTTCTCCAGCTAGTGCAAGTTTTGATATGTTTAAAAATGCATATGAAAGAGGAAATAAATTTAAACAATTAGTAAAAAAAATATAATTTACAATTTTTTATAAGAATAAAATTTCTACGATTGCAAAAGATAATAATAAAGTTTTTTGAAAGGTGGTAGAAAAATGAAAGTAAAAGATTGTATGTGTAATGATGTGTGCTATGTAACACCTGATACAAAAGTAAAAGAAGTTGCAAAGCTAATGGCACAAAATCATATAGGATCTGTTGCAGTTGCAGATAACAAAGACTGTTTATGTGGGATAGTAACAGATAGAGATATAATTTTAAGAACAGTTGCTTGTGATAAAGATATAAAAGAAACTGAAGTTTCAGAAATAATGAGTACAAATGTATGCTCATGTAAAGAAAATGATGAAATGACAGATGCTCAAAGTAAAATGGCAATAAATCATATAAGAAGATTACCAGTATGTGATGAAGATAACAAAATAATAGGAATTTTAACATTTGGAGATATAGCTCAAAATTCATGTGAAATAGGTAAAGATGAAGTTAGTGATACAGCTGAAAAAATTTGTGATTGTAACACAAATAAAAACGCCGAGTAGTTAAAAACTTTAATATAAATATAAAAACAGCATATACTATTCTTAAGGAGAGTTAGATGATTGTGGATACAAGATATTGGACGAGTGTCTTAAGAAGAATAGCATATGTTGTTTTTTTGTTAATTTTTACGCTAATATCATTTAAATTAGCTGTTTTTTACATGCCTTTTTTAATAGCTTTTATATTAGCATTAATTATAGAACCTTTAATAAAAAAAATAATGAATAGATTTAAAATAACAAGAAGAGCAAGTGCAATAATTATATTTTTAATAGTTGCAATAATAATACTTGGAATTTTAACGTGGGCAATAATTACAATATTTTCAGAAGCCTCCAATTTATTAGGTGGACTAAATGAATATTTTGATAAGATAGGAGCATTATTTAATGATTTCTCAAATAATTTTGATTTTGATAAAATTCATTTATCTAATGAAATAAAAACTGTAATACAAAACTCAACAACAACAATTTTAGACACAGCATCAAATTGGCTTAAAAATTTCTTAAATGGATTAGTAAACATGGTAACTTCATTACCTGCAATAGCAATATATTTTGGAATAACGGTTATAGCATTATATTTTATTAGTGTTGATAGGATATATATATTAGATCAAATGGAACATCACTTACCAAAAAGTTGGGTAAAAAAGATGAGTATACATCTAAAAGACTTAGTAGAATCATTGGGAAGCTATTTAAAAGCACAAGCAATTTTAATTTTAGTTTCATTTGTAATCTCATTAGTAGGATTATATATTTTAAAAATAATTGGATTTAATATATCATATCCATTATTAATGGCAATTTTTATAGGTTTTGTGGATGCACTTCCAATACTGGGATCTGGAACTGTAATGATACCATGGGCAATAATATCTGGTATAAATGGTGATTTTAATTTAGGACTATCTATACTACTTTTACTAATTTTAATGTCAGTAGTAAGACAAATTTTAGAACCAAAACTTGTTAGCAAACACATTGGAGTTCATCCAATATTTACACTTATAGCAATGTATACAGGCTTTAAATTCAATGGCGTATTTGGATTAATTCTTGGACCAATAATTTTAATAATTTTAAAAAATATATTTGCAACATTTATAGATAAAGGTGTTGTAAAGACTATTCTTGAACAAAAATAGAAGGAAATTAAACATTGAAAAAATGGACTCTTGATTTTTTTATAAGAATCGTGTATAATATTAACATATTGAAAAGACAAGAAAAAAGAGGAGTAAGTTTATACTTGTGGAAAGAGAAAAGAAGTCATTGGCTGTAAGCTTCTTACAAAAAAGATAAACTGAAGGTAGCTTTTTTAGTTGACAAACTGAAAAAATAGAAAGTAAGTTGTACGTGTAAGCTACGTTATAAGCTAATTAAGATGTTATGTATTTTTACGTAATAAATTAAGGTGGTACCGTGAGAAATATAAACTCGCCCTTATACAGGGTGAGTTTTTTGTTATATTAAGGAGGTTAATCATGAAGATTAAAAGTAAAAAGCAAGGAGCAGAATTAACAAGTATAATTGTTAATGGAGAAGAAAAACTTTTTCAAGGTAGTAAAACATTAGACGAAAACGGAAATGAATATTGGAACAGACAAGCACCAATATTATTCCCAATAGTTGGTCAAATAAAAGATGGAAAGACAATAATAGATGGGAAAGAATATCATATGGGACAACATGGATTTGCTAGAGATTTAGAATTTGAACAGTTAGAAAAAACACAAAATTTACATAGATATCTTTTAAAATATAACGAAGAAACATTAAAAAAGTACCCATATAAATTTGAACTAAAAGTAAGTTATAAAATAGAAAATGAAAATACATTAAAAGTAGAATATGAAGTAAAAAATGTAGATGATAAACAAATAGAATTTGGATTAGGAGGACACCCTGCATTTATTTGTGAATATTCTAATGGTAAATATAAAGTTGAATTTAATAAAGAAGAAACAAAAATAAAATTCTCAAAATTAGAAAATGGATTGATTTCAAATAAAGTGGCTAAAAATTTAATAGAAAATAAAAATACAATAAAACTAAATAAAAATATATTTGATAATGATGCACTAATACTTTCAAATATAAATTCTAATAAGGTAACATTAAAAAATGGTGACAAAAAAATATTAGATTTTGATTTTACTGGATTTCCATATCTAGGAATATGGTCAAAAAAAGGAGCACCATTCGTCTGTATAGAACCATGGTTTAATACAGCAGATAAAATAGACAGTAATGGAATATTTGAAGAAAAAGAAAACATTATAAAAATACAACCAAAAGAAGTATTTAGAAGTTGTTTTAAAATAAGTTTTTAAAAAAGAAAGGAAAGATTAAGTATGAATAATGATATGAATGATAAATATAATCCAAAAGATTTTGAAGAAGAAATATATAAACAATGGGAAGAAAGTAAAGTATTTAAACCAAGTATGGATAAAACAAAAGAAAATTACTGTATTATGATGCCTCCACCAAACGTAACAGGAAAGTTACATATGGGACATGCGTTAGATTATACATTACAAGATATTTTAATAAGATTTAAAAGAATGCAAGGATTTAATACACTATGGTTACCAGGAACAGACCATGCATCAATATCTACAGAAATGAAAGTAGTTGAGAAACTTAAATCTGAAGGAAAAACTAAGCAAGATTTAGGTAGAGACAAATTCTTAGAAGAAACATGGGAATGGACTCGTTTATATGGAGGAACAATTGAAGAACAACAAAGAAGATTAGGTTGTTCATGTGATTGGGATAGAAAAAGATTTACTTTAGATGAGGGATTATCAGATGCGGTTCTAGAGCAATTTGTAAATTTATATAAAAAAGGTTTAATATATAAAGGAACAAGAATGATAAACTATTGTCCAAATTGTAAAACTACAATATCTGATGCAGAAGTTGAATATAAAGAAGAACCAGGTCATTTATGGCATATTAGATATAAAATCAAAGATGAAGATAAATATATAATAGTTGCAACAACAAGACCAGAAACAATGCTTGGAGATACTGCCGTAGCAGTACATCCAGATGATGAACGATATCAAGATTTAATAGGTAAAACATGTATATTACCAATAATGAATAAAGAAATTCCAATAATAGCAGATGATTTTGTAGATAAAGAATTTGGAACAGGGTGTGTTAAAATTACACCTGCACATGACATGAACGACTATCAAGCAGGTTTAAGACATAATCTAGAAATAATTGAAGTTTTTGATGAAGATAATAAAATGGGAAATCTAGTTCCTGAATATAAAGGGATGGATTTATTAGAAGCAAGAAAACATATTGTAGAGAAATTGAAACAATTAGGTTCTTTATTAAAAGAAGAAGAACATGTTCATAATGTAGCAAAATGTGAAAGATGTAAAAATACAATAGAGCCTAAAGTGTCTGAGCAATGGTTTGTTTCCATGAAAGAGTTAGCAAAAAGAGCAGCAGATTCAGTTAGAAATGGTGAAGTAAGATTTGTGCCTAAAAAATATGAAAAACAATATTTTAATTGGTTAGATAATATACAAGATTGGTGTATATCAAGACAACTATGGTGGGGACACCAAATTCCAGCATATTACTGTGATGACTGTGGACATATAAATGTTGAAAAAACAACGCCTAAAAAATGTGAAAAATGTGGAAGTTCAAATATACATCAAGATGAAGATACATTAGATACATGGTTTAGTTCTGCATTATGGCCATTTTCAACATTAGGTTGGCCAAAAACACAAACACAAGACTATTTGACATTCTATCCAACAAATGTATTAGTAACAGGATTTGATATTATAACATTTTGGGTATCAAGAATGATGACACAAGGATTAGAATTTACTAATATACCACCATTTAAAGATGTTTTAATACATGGAATGGTACGTGATAGTCAAGGAAGAAAAATGTCAAAAACATTAGGAAATGGAATAGATCCTAACGATATTATTGAAGAATATGGTGCAGATATTTTAAGATTTTCTTTATTATCTGGAACAACAATGGGTAATGATATTAAATATATGCCAGAAAAATTAGAACAAGCATCAAACTTTGCAAATAAAATTTGGAATGCAGCTAAATTTATAAAGATGAATTTAGCAAAAGAAGATGAAATTATTAAATTCCATAAAGAAAACTTTAATGAAGAAACAAAACAATATAATGATGGAGCTTTAAGAACTGAAGATAAATGGATGATTAACAAATTAAATAAATTAATTGCCGGTATTACAAGAAATATAGAAGAATATGATTTAGGTATTGCAATAGATAAGTTATATAATTTTATATGGAGTGAGTTCTGTGATTGGTATATTGAAATGGCTAAAGTTAGATTGTATAACGGAAATGAAAATGATAAATTACAAGTATCATATGTTTTAGATTATACATTTAGAAATTTACTTAAATTATTACATCCTTTTATGCCATTTGTAACAACAAAAATTTATAGAAATTTAGTTAAATATGATGATAAAGATTTAATTCTAACTAAATGGCCTGAAACTCCAGAAAAACTACAATTTAATAAAGAAGAAGAAACTGTTGAAAAAATAAAAGAAATAATTGTAGGAATAAGAAATGTACGTAATAATATGAATATACATCCTACTAAAAAAACAAAACTAATTTTAGTTACAAATAAATATGAAGAAGAATTAAAACAAACAGAAGGAATTTTATTAAAATTAGGTTTTGGAACAGAAGTGATTATTCAAAATAGTAAAACAGGAATACCAGAAGATGCTATTAGTGTTATTGCTGATGGAATTGAACTATATATGCCTTTAGAAGGTTTAGTTGATAAGAAGGAAGAATTAAATAGGTTAGAAGGAGAAAAGGCTAAATTAGAAGCGGAAGTTGCAAGAGCTGAAAAGATGTTATCAAATCCAGGATTTGTAAATAAAGCACCTGAAAGCAAAGTTAATGAAGAAAAAGAAAAACTAAAAAAATATAAAGATATGTTATTGAAAGTTGAAGAAAACATATCAAAAATGAAATAAAAACAAGTAATTTAAACAACCTTAAGTTAATGAAGCATTAACTTGAGGTTGTTTTTTATCAAATAAAGTCGAACGATTGTCAAAAAGCGACAAAACTTCTAATGTTTTACTCTTGGAAAAAATTGGTAATCATTTTATAATAACAATATATAAACAAGTTTTATCACAAAAGAAAAGGAGGTTATATATGGAAACTTTTTTTGATGAGAAAAATAAATTGTTAATTTTTAGAATGAATGAAGAAATTGATGATTACAAAGTACAAGAGATAAGGAGGAGAGCAGATAATGAAATTCAAAGATACATGCCTAAAAGAGTTATATTTGATTTCGATAAAGTTTCTTTTATGGATAGTGCAGGAATAGGATTAATAATAGGAAGATATAAGTTTGCTAATTTAATTGGTGGAAAAGTAGAGTTGGCGAATTTAACAAATAGTGTGAGAAAAATTTTTGATATGAGTGGAATATTAAAATTGATTCCAGAAACAGAAATTGAGCAATATAGTTAAAAACTAAATTGAAAAGGAGATAAGTATGAATAAAAGCTTTGAAAATGAAATGAAATTAGAGTTTGTAAGTAAATCATCAAACGAATCGTTTGCTAGGGTTACAGTTGCAGCTTTTGCTGCACAACTTGATCCAACTGTTGAAGAATTAGCAGATATAAAAACTGCCGTTTCAGAAGCCGTTACAAATTGTATTATACATGGATACGAAAATAAGATAGGTATAGTAAAGATAATTGCAAAGTTGAGAAAACAAGAATTGATATTAGAGATATCTGATAAAGGAAAAGGAATTGAAGATATTGAAATGGCAAAAGAACCTCTATATACAACAAAGCCTAACCTTGAAAGATCTGGTATGGGGTTTACAATAATGGAAAGCTTTATGGATTCTGTTGAAATTGAATCAATAGTTGGTTTGGGAACTAAAATAAAAATGACAAAAAAAATAAAAAGTGTTGAAGAAGAGAATAAGGAAGATTTTACGATGTTAACTAAATAAAGTGAAGTGGGGTTGTTATGTTTGAAAATAATATTGAAGCAATAAAGAAATCCCAAAAAGGAGACAAAAAAGAATTAGAAAAATTGATAGAAGAAAATAATGGTTTAATATGGAGCATTGTAAAAAGATTTATAGGTAGAGGATATGAAACAGAAGATTTATATCAAATAGGTTGTATTGGTTTTATTAAATCTATAAAAAGATTTGATACAAGCTATGAAGTAAAATTATCAACCTATTCGGTACCATATATATTAGGAGAAATAAAAAGATACATAAGAGATGATGGACCAATAAAAATAAGTAGGAGTATAAAAGAATTAGGTGTTAAAATTAGAGAAATACAAAGAGTTCATTTAGCAAAAAAAGGAGAAGAACTTGGGATTAAAGAAATTGCTAAAGAGTTAAATATTACAAAAGAGGAAGTGGCTGTTGCAATTGAAGCAAATAACAGTATTAGTTCATTAGAAGATTGTAAGTATACTGATCATAAAAATGGAAATAAAATTAGTATAATGGATAAACTTTCTACTAATAGAGATGAACAAGAAATAATAGTAAATAAGCTTACTATAAAAAATATAATTGAAGAACTTGAACAAAAAGAAAAAGAAGTTATTTTATTGAGATTTTATAAAGAAAAAACTCAAACTCAAGTTGCAAAAATTTTAGGAATTACACAAGTACAAGTTTCAAGAATTGAAAGAAAAGTATTAAATAAAATGAAGATAAAGTTGATTTCTTAAAAAGGAGGAATATATGAAAAAAGTTATGCTCTATTTTTTTGCCTTTGTTTTCATTTGTTTTTTATTACCAGCAATGTTAACAAATACAAAAAGATTCAATAAAAAAGAAAAAGTAGAAGAAAACATACAAAATCAGGAGGTTTCTCAAGAAAAGGAATATAACTATAAAAAATATGGTACAGTAAAATTGTTACATAGTAAGACTGGTGAAGTTGAAGAAGTTAAACTAGATGATTATATAGTAAATGTTGTATCAGCAGAAATGCCAGTAGATTTTGAGCAAGAAGCTTTAAAGGCACAATCATTAGTTGCAAGAACTTATACAGTATATAAAACTTTGAATAAAAAACATGAAAATGCTGATATTTGTGATGATTCTACATGTTGTCAAGCTTGGATAAGTAAAGATGATAGATTTGCAAAATGGGAAGAGAGTAAAAGAGAAGAGAATTGGAAAAAAATATTAAATTGTGTAAATGCTACAAAAGGAAAAATAATAACGTATGGAAATCAACCAATAAATGCTTTTTTTCATTCTAATAGTGGTGGGATGACTGAAACTCCAGTAAATGTTTGGGGTGGAGGAAATTATCCATATTTAAAAGCTGTTGAAACAGCAGGAGAAGAAGGGTATACGCAATATGCTTCAGAAGTTTCTTTTACACATGAAGAATTATTGAATAAAATTAAAACTAAATATGGAGATATAGTAATAAATTTTGAAAATACAGAAGATATAAAAATATTAGAACATACAGAAAGTGGAAGAGTTAAAACAGTTAAATTTGGAAATCATAATATTTCAGGTGTGGAAGCAAGAACTTTACTTGGGTTAAAATCCACTAATTTTGAAATAACAAAAGAAAATAATAAAATTAAATTTTCTGTAAAAGGTTATGGACATGGAGTAGGAATGAGTCAAACAGGAGCTGATGTTTTAGCAAAACAAGGTAAAAACTATAAGCAGATAATTAAACATTTCTATACAGGTGTTGAAATAAAAGATATAAATAAAATATAGTTGTTTTTTTCAACTATATTTTTTTAATGTGTATAATTTTTTCTTTAATTGTAAATAATTGTATTAGTAATAATTATTTAAGGAGGATAATATGAGAAGAGAAAATAGAACAAACAACATTAAAAAAAGAAATGATAAAATAATTGTATATAGTATAATGGTTGCTTTAGTTTTGGTGATTGCTATTTTTGTTTTAATGTTATTTACAAATAATAAGAATGAATCAGAAAAGTATGCTAATTTAGAAAACAATATAAATAGTATTACTAGCAATACAACAAAAAGTGAAAATACTGAAAGTGCAAGTACACAAATAGGTAAAAGTGTAAATGAAGTATCTGAAAACACAACAACAAATACAACTAATGAAACTTCAAAAAATACTGTTACTTCTAATACAACATCTAATACAGTTGTAAGAAATCAAAATTCTTCGTCAAATACAAAAGATAAAAGTAATGTAACTTCAACATATACAAATGAAGACAATGATGAAAAAGAAAACATTGAATTTATAAAACCTGTAGAGGGAGAGATTAGTAAAGAATTTGCAAAAGAAGATTTAATATACTCTGATACATTAAAAGAATGGACTACACATTTAGGTATTGATATAAAAGCTGAAGAAACATCAGAAGTTGTAGCAGCTCAAGATGGTGTTGTAAAATCTATAAAGAATGATCCTAGATATGGTTTAACAATTACAATAGAACATGATGATGGATATCAAACAATTTATTCAAATCTTTTGACAGCAGAACTTGTTGTTGAAGGTGAAAATGTTGAAAAGGGACAAACAATTGCAACAATAGGCAATACGGCAGCTTTTGAAGCAAAAGAAGAAACTCATTTACATTTCGAAATTTTAAAAGATTTCGAACAAGTTAATCCAAGTGATTATATTAAATAGAATGAATCGCCATACTAAAAATAGTATGACGATTTTAATATTTTAACTATAAATGTTATAAAAAATTCGAAAAATTCGAAAAATTCGAAAAATGTATTGACAAAATCAATAGTAAATAATATAATAGAACATGTCGCAAGACAAAGCCAGTTTTATAACTGCAGATATGGCGGAACTGGTAGACGCACAGGACTTAAAATCCTGCGGGAGTTAAATCCCGTCCCGGTTCGATTCCGGGTATCTGCACCAACGATGTATCTGTTCGAACTATAAAACAGATAAATAGAAATATCATTCTGAAAAAGGATGGTATTTTTTTATTAGTTTTTTCAGTATGTA
>CANQQC010000025.1 GCA_947625925.1 uncultured Clostridia bacterium
GGTGGATATACAATGTATAAGTCAAATGAAGATAAATACTATATTTCTAAAACTGAAATGCAAGAAAAACTAATAGCATTACTTGGTGGTAGAGCAGGTGAGAAAATAGCACTTGATGATATTTCTACAGGAGCAAGTAATGATATAGAAGTAGCTACACAAATAGCTAGAGATATGGTAACAAAATATGGGATGACAGATTCTTTAGGACCAATAGATTTAAAAGGTAAAGAAGAGTATGAATTACAATTATTTGGAGAATCTATAGGTGATAAAGTGGGAGAAGAAGTTAAAAAATTGATAGATGAAGCATATGTTAGTGCTCAAAAGCTTTTAATGGAACATAGAGATAAATTAGATCAAATAGCCTTAACATTACTTGAAAAAGAGAAAATCAATGAATCTGAGTTTAATCAAATTTTTAATAATGAACAACAATAAAATGAAAGGAAGTGCTTGAAAAATGAACAAAACAAAAAGAAAGATATTTGAAACAGCAATGAAATTATTTGCAAAAAAAGGTTATGATGCAACAAGTGTTGAAGATATAACTGCAACCGTTGGTGTAGCAAAAGGAACTCTATATTATCATTTTTCAAGCAAAGAAGAAATATTTAATTTCTTAGTTGAAGAAGGAATTAAATTATTACAAAATAGTGTAGATATAAAAACTGAAAAACATGATAATTATCTTGATAAAATAAAAGCAATAATTTTAATAGAAGTAAAAATAATATTTAAATATGAAGATTTAATTACAATCTTGCTTAGTCAATTATGGGGAAATGAGATAATAAATCAAACCTGTAAAGAACAGGTTTTTAGTTACATAAATAAAATTGAAACAATTGTTGAAGAAGGAATGAAAAAAGGAGAAATTAAACAAGGAGATCCAAAAGCAGTAGCTGCAGAAATATATGGTCTAATATGTTCAGGTCTTGTATATAAATTAAGAAAAGATGACATGACAATAATGGATGTATATAAACAATTTGAAGACACAATTATTAAAGGATTAGAGGTGTAAATATAAATGAGAGAAGCAATACATGAAATAACTCAAATTGAAGACTTTAAGGATATGTTAGAAAAATCAGGAGAAAAATTTGGAGATAGACCAGCTTATATATATAAAACAAAGAAGCCAGATAAATATAAAACAATAACACATAGAGAATTTAGAAAAGATATAAATGCTTTAGGAACAGAGTTAATAAGTATGGGATTAAAAGATAGGAGAATAGCTGTTATATCTGAAAACCGTTATGAATGGTGTGTGGCATATTTAGCAATATCTGCCGGTACTGGAATTGTAGTACCACTTGATAAAGCTTTACCTGACAATGAAATTGAAAACTTAATAAATAGATCTGAAGTTGAAGCAATTTTTTATTCTGAAAAATATAATGATATTATGAATAAGTTACAAAAAGAGGGAACGACAAAAATTAGATACTTTATTTCAATGGATACAAAAAAGAATAAAGATGAAATTTATTCACAATCAGAATTGATAAAAGAAGGAAATAAAAAATTAAAAAAGAAAAACAGAGCATTTATAGATGCAAAAATAGATAATGAAAAAATGGGAGTAATGCTATTTACTTCTGGAACTACTGCTCAATCTAAAGCTGTAATGTTATCTCAAAAAAACATATGTGAAAATTTAATGGATATTGCAAAAGTAATAGAAATAAACGAAAATGATTGTTTCTTATCTTTCTTACCATTACATCATACGTTTGAATGTACAGTTGGTTTTTTACATGCAACATACAAAGGAGCAGCAACAGCTTTTTGTGGTGGAATACGTCATATAGCAGAAGATTTAAAAGATTATCATATTACTGCAATGATTTCTGTACCTATTCTTTTTGAAAATATGTATAAAAGGCTAATGAAAACAATTGAAAAACAAGGTAAGATGGATAAAGTAAAAGCTGGAATAAAAATAAGTAGATTTTTCTTAAAGATGGGTGTGGATATTAGGAAAAAATTATTTAAAGAAATACATGAAAATCTAGGTGGAAAAATAAGATTATTTGTTGCAGGTGGAGCTGCACTTGATCCTGAAACAGAAAGAGGGTTTAATAATTTAGGATTTACAATGTATCAAGGTTATGGATTAACAGAAACTTCACCGGTTATAGCTTCAGAAGATGATAAGTTTAGAAAAATAGGTTCAATAGGAAAAGCTTTTCCTAGCCTAGAAGTAAAAATAGATAATCCAAACGAAGAAGGAATAGGAGAACTTTTAGTTAAAGGACCTAGTGTAATGCTTGGATATTATGATAATAAAGAGGCTACAGAAGAGACAATTGAAAAAGATGGATGGTTACATACTGGAGATTTAGCAAAAATTGATAAAGATGATTATATATATATATCAGGAAGAAAGAAATATGTTATTGTTTTAAAAAATGGTAAGAATATTTATCCAGAAGAATTAGAAGCATTAGTTAATAAAATAGAAGGTGTTAAAGAATCAATTGTATATGGAAAACCACAAGATGATGGAGATTATAAAATTTGTGCAAAAATAGTATACGATGAAGAAGTAATAAAAGAAATATATAATAAAACAGATGAAGATGAGATATTAAAAATAATAAAAGAAAAAATTAAAGAAGTAAATCATACTATCCCTGCATATAAATATATAAGAGAAGTGATAATAACAAAAGAAGAATTGATAAAAACAACAACACAAAAAGTAAAGAGAAATGAGGAGGAGAAAATCTTACTAAAATTATAATGTAATAAAACTGTAACATTTTTGTAACATAAATGTAATATAAAAAAATTAAGAGACTCTTGTAGTTTTTTGTTACTTAATGTATAATAATAAATGAATATTGAATTAAAAGCACAGGATAAAAAGGAGGTAGTTTACAATGTCTAGATCTGGCATAGTAAACGTGAGAATGGTAATCACGGAAGAAAAAATACTATCAAATATAGATAAAATTCAAAAATTAATAAATCCAAAAAGTAAAAAACAAATTGTACAATTAGAAGAAGACACTTACTTTAAGGATTTAATAGAATCTGTAAAAACATATCTACTAGAATATCCTAAAAAGAAAAATTTTCCTAGTAGTGTTTATAAATCTGCCTATTCATTAGTAGAATTTGCTACAAATCAATTTGAAGAAAACACAAAAAGAATAGAAACTTTAATTAGACAAAGAGAGAAAAATATTGCATTAGCAGGAGACTTAAAAGAAGTTTTAGAAGCTGTAAAAGAAAAAACACCTGATTGGAAAGAAAGATTAAAACAAGCTGAAGCAACTTTTCCAGAAGATATAATAGATATATTAAAAGTAGTTGCAAAATCAAAAGATGATTTATCAGAAGATTATGAAAGTGCAATTAAATTATTAAATGCAAGAATAAATAATCTTGAATCAAATTTACATATTGAAATTGATATGGAAAGAATTGAAGATAGATCAAAAGCATTAAGCTATATTGGAATAGAAATAGCAGATGCGTTAAGGACAATACCAACACCTTTAGAAGAAATAAAAGATGATATAGAACAACAAAAAGTTCAAGAACAACAAGTAGTTGCACAAGTACAACAAAAAGAAAAAGTTGTAGTAGATACTAAACAACAAGAACAAACACAAACACAAAAACAAGTTGAAAGACAACAACAACTAGATCAAATACAAGCAGAACAACAACAATATGAATTAGAAACAAGAGTAGAAGTAAAACCTTCTTTATGGGAACGTATTAAAAATTCTAAGATTGCAAGAGCAATTAGTTACATAATGAAAATAAGAGTTGTAATAGATGTTCCAAATGCATTACCAGAAGGAAGAGGAGAAAATTATTAAAAATATAATTTAAGGTAGATGGCTAAAACTAGCTGTCTACCTTATTTGACTTTTTAGGGAAAATATAGTATAATTAAAAACAGTTATTGCCATGAGGGCAAAAGTAAGAGATTTTATATATAACCCTAAAGAGGGTAAAAAATGGAGAGTGGATCGGAATTATATTTATAATTAAAATATATGGATTTAAAAATTCATATATCTTTTAGTTTTGTTAAAAAAAAAGAAATTTACAAATTTATTAAGATAAAATTTAGGGTAGAGATATATAAAACTGAAGAAAATTTAGAAAAGGAGAGATAATAAAGAAAAATGGCAGACAATGATTTAAAAAATAACAATGTGAAAAAAAGTGGACCAACGAAAGGAGTAAAAAGAAATAATATAAAAAAATACAAACAAAACAATAAAAAACAAGAAAGTATTTTTAAAAAATCAAAATTAAAAATTATTCCTTTAGGTGGATTACATGAAATTGGAAAAAACATCACAGTTTTTGAATATGAAGATGAGATAATTATAGTAGACTGTGGGTTATCATTTCCAGAAGATGATATGTTAGGTGTGGATTTAGTTATACCAGATATAACATATTTGGAAAAAAATAAAGAAAAGATAAAGGGTTTGTTAATTACACATGGTCATGAGGATCATATTGGAGCAATACCATATTTTTTAAAACAAATTAATGTACCAATTTATGCAACAAAACTAACAATTGGATTGATTAACAATAAATTAGAAGAGCATAAATTACAACGTGGTACAAAGATGCACGAAGTAAAACAAGGAGAAAAAGTAAAACTGGGAAAATTTACTGTTGAATTTATTAGAAGTTCACATAGTATACCAGATTCAGTAATGTTAGCAATAACAACACCAGCCGGAACTATATTGCATACAGGAGATTTTAAAGTTGACTATACTCCAATAGATGGAAAAAGAATGGATTTTGGAAGAATAGCTGAACTTGGAAAAAAGGGAATATTGGCTTTAATGTCAGACAGTACAAATGCTGAAAGAAAAGGATTTACAATGTCTGAAAGTTCTGTGGGTGATGTATTTGATAAATTATTCTTACATTGTACAAAAAGAATAGTTGTTGCAACATTTGCATCAAATGTACACAGAGTTCAACAAATTGTGAATTGTGCTGTTAAATATAATAGAAAAATTGCAGTTTGTGGAAGAAGTATGATCAATATGATAA
The DNA here is from genome assembly GCA_947625925.1 of uncultured Clostridia bacterium. Lineage (GTDB taxonomy): Bacteria > Bacillota > Clostridia > TANB77 > CAG-508 > CAG-269. Next base: position 5,056 of record CANQQC010000025.1, read on the forward strand.
ATACTGCAAAAGAAATAGGATATATAGATTGCCCTGATAATTTATTTATTGATATTGATATGATAAATAATTATCCTGATGAAAATCTTGTACTTATAACAACGGGAAGTCAAGGAGAACCTATGTCAGCTTTAACAAGAATGGCAGCAGGTGATCATAGAAAAGTAAAAATTACATCAAATGATTTAATTATAATATCAGCAACACCTATACCAGGAAATGAAAAATATGTATCTAAAGTAATAGATGACTTAATGCAAATAGGAGCAGAAGTTGTATATAGTTCATTAGAAGCAATCCATGTTTCAGGACATGCTTGTCAAGAAGAACAAAAGTTAATATTTGCTTTAGCTAGGCCTAAATATTTCATACCGGTCCATGGAGAATATAGGCAATTAAGAGCTCATAGTGAAACTGCTCAAAGTATGGGAGTGAAAAAAGAAAATATTATAATAATGTCTAACGGTAGAGTATTAGAAATAAATGATGAAGGTGCAGAGTTTACAGGAAGTGTTCAAAGTGGTAGAATACTTGTTGATGGACTAGGAGTAGGAGATGTTGGTAATATTGTATTAAGAGATAGACAACATTTATCACAAGATGGTTTAATAGTAATTGTATTAACAATGGACTCTGTTACAGGAAGTGTAATTGCAGGACCTGAAGTAATTTCAAGAGGATTTGTATATGTAAGAGAATCTGAAAACTTAATGGATGATGTAAAATCTGTTGCGAGAAATGAAATAAGAAAATGTGAGCAAAGAGGAATAAGAGATTGGGGAACAATAAAATCTGTAACAAGAGAAACTTTAAGAGATTATATCTTTATGAAAACAAAACGTAACCCAATGATTATACCAATTATAATGGAGGTTTAATAAAATGGATTATAAAGATTTAGCAAATTTGATTTTCCCAGATGCGAAAGATATATCATATTATGAAGAAAAATATCCCAAAAGAAATTTAAAAGAAGGTGCAATTGTAACTAGATATGCACCAAGTCCAACAGGATTTATGCATATTGGTGGGCTATATCAAGCTCTAGTTGCAAAAACAGTAGCAACTAGAACAGATGGTGTATATTTTTTAAGAATTGAAGATACAGATCAAAAAAGAGAAATAAAAGATGGAATCAAAGAAATAGTGACATCTTGTGAAACATTTGGAATAGGAGCTAAGGAAGGTAGAAACAGTCAAGATCAAGATGTTGGTAATTATGGACCATATAAACAAAGTTTAAGAAAAGATATTTATCAAGCATATGCCAAATATTTAATAGAACAAGGAAAAGCATACCCATGTTTTTGTACATCTGAAGAAGGGGAAAAAATACGTGCAAAACAAGAAGCTGCAAAAGTAAGACCAGGATATTATGGTGTATGGGCTAAGTGTAGAAATATAACAGTTGAAGAAGCTATTGAAAAAATAAAAGCAGGAGAAAAATATATAATTCGTTTTAAATCTCCAGGAAGAGAAGATAGAAAAATAAAACATCATGATATAATAAAAGGAAATGTTACATTTCCAGAAAATGATCAAGATATAGTTATAATAAAAGCAGATGGACTTCCAACATACCATTTTGCGCATGTTGTTGATGATCATTTGATGAGAACAACACATGTAATAAGAGCAGATGAATGGCTTTCATCAGTTCCATTACATTTACAATTATTCTATGAAATGGGATTTAAAGCACCTAAATATGCTCATATTGCACCAATAATGAAAAATGATAATGGAAATAAACGTAAGTTAAGTAAAAGAAAAGATCCAGAAGCGGCTGTTTCATATTATGATGAAATAGGAGTTCCCGAACTTGCAGTAAGAGAATATTTATTAAATATAGCTAACTCTTCATTTGAAAATTGGAGAAGAGCAAACAAAGATGCAAGTATTGAAGAATTTGATTTTCAATTAAATAAAATGAGTGTTAGTGGAGCTTTATTTGATATGGTAAAACTATTAGATGTTTCAAAAGTAGTTATATCAAAATATACAGCCGAAAGAGTATATGAGGAAGTTTTAAAATGGGCAAAAAAATACGATAAAGATTTAGAAGAAATGCTAGAAGAAGATATGGAATATGCTCTAAAAGTTCTAGGAATTGAAAGAGGAAATAAAAAACCAAGAAAAGATATAGCAAAATGGTCTGATGTAAAAGAAAATATAAATTATATGTATGATGATAAATTCTTTGAAACAAAACAAGAATACAACTATCAAGTTATTAATGAAAAAGAAGATATCAATACAATTCTAAAAGAATATATAGATAATTACTATGATGATAATGATGATAAACAAACATGGTTTGATAAAATAAAAGAACTTGCAGGAAAACTTGGATATGCAAAAGAAGTAAAAGAATTTAAAGCAAATCCAGATGCATATAAAGCACATGTTGGAGATGTAAGTACAGTATTAAGAGTTGCTCTAACTGCTAGAACAAATACACCTGATATGTATGAAATAATGCAAGTACTTGGAAAAGATAGAATTCAAAAAAGATTTGAAGAAGCGATGAAATAAACAAGGAGGATATTACCATGGAGTATAAAGTGGGAGATATTGTTAGAACAAAAAAAGTACATCCTTGTGGAAGCAAACTATGGGAAGTAACAAGAGTAGGTGTAGACTTTAAATTAAAATGTCAAGGTTGCGGACATGTTATTATGATAGAAAGACAAAAGGCAATTAAAATGATAACAAAAATTGAAAAGAAAGCTGGTGAATAACCAGCTTTCTTTATGCACATAAAGTCGAAAAATATCATAATATATATTATAGTATTAATTTTATAATACTATAGGAGGTGCATATATCATGGAGCCAGAAGGAAAAGTATATTGTTATGATAATAAAAATTGTAAAGAATGTAACAAAAAATCAAAATGTTTACTAATAGTTATACTAATATTGTTAACAGCATTTGCAGTATCATTGGGAATACTAATTGGAGCATTAGCTAGTGCATCAGTACTTGCATCATTAGCAGCACTTATTGTTTTTATAGTTGTAATGGGTATATTACTAGTGTTATCAATCATTCTATATTTCTGTCAAAAAAAGAAAAGTTGTAAAAACAAATGTTACTGATATAACAAAATAAAAAGTTAATTTCTAGAAGCTCTAGAAATTAACTTTTTTATCTAAATAATTATAATATATTTTATTTTATGTAATCTTCTATATAATTCCAAACATCATCTTTGTATATTTTTCTTTCAGAAGAAAAAGCGAATGTAGGAATATCACCTATAGGGTTTAATTCTTTTTGTAAAGCTCCAGTTGCATTTTCAACTTTTGTAATTGCTATTTTATCAGCTTTATTAGCTAAGATTATAAAAGGTATTTTAGAACTTATGATATAATTATACATTAACTTATCATTAGAAGTTGGTTTATGTCTTATATCTACTAAAAAAATAATTAAAGATATTTGAGTTCTATGAAATAAATAATTCTCAATAAATTTTCCAACTTGTTCTTGTTCTTTTTTTGACATTTTGCTGTATCCATAACCAGGTAAATCGACAAAATAGAAAGTGTCATCTATATTGTAAAAATTAAGTTGGCGAGTTTTACCAGGTTCACTACTAGTTCTAGCTAATTTTTTTCTATTTATCATTGTGTTAATAAAGCTAGACTTACCAACATTTGATTTTCCAACTAATACAATTTCAGGAAGGTTATTAGAAGGATATTGGCTTGGTTTAACAGCTGATATTTCAAATTTTGGATTTTTGACTATCATAATATTTTCCTCCATTTTATTATTTTATAAAATAATGAAGCCGCGATAAACACGGCTATTTTTCTATTTTTTTGGAGTTAAAAGTTTTGTTCCTCCCATATAAGGCCAAAGAACTTCAGGTATTTTTAATGTACCATCTTCTTGATAGTTATTTTCAAGAACAGCTATTAAACCTCTAGGACTAGCAACAACTGTATTATTCAAGGTTGCAACTAAATAATTTCCTTTTTCTCCTTTAGCTCTAATGTTTAAACGTCTAGCTTGGGCATCTCCCATAGTAGAACAACTTCCAACTTCAAAGTATTTCTTTTGTCTAGGGCTCCATGCTTCAACATCACAAGATTTAACTTTTAAATCTGCTAAGTCACCACTACAGCATTCTAAAGTTCTTACTGGTACGTCTAAACTTCTAAAAAATTCTACAGTATAATTCCACATTTTATTATACCAATCCATTTGATCTTCAAGTTTACAAAGTATAATCATTTCCTGCTTTTCAAATTGATGAACTCTATATAAACCTCTTTCTTCTATCCATGTGAACCAACTTCTTTTCTAAAACATGGAGAATATCCAGTAATAGAAACAGGTAATTGTTCTTCTTTTAAAATTTGTCCTTTAAATTTTCCTATCATAGAATGTTCACTTGTTCCAATTAAATATAAATCTTCGCCTTCAATTTTATACATCATGGTTTCTAACTCTTCGAAGCTTATAACACCATTTACAACATCACTTCTGATCATAAAAGGTGGAATACAATAAGTGAATCCTTTATTAATCATAAAATCTCTTGCATATGCAAGCATAGCTTCATGAAGTCTTGCTATATCACCAGTTAGAAAATAAAAGCCATTACCACTTGTTCTACCAGCACTTTCTTTATCTAAACCATTAAAACTACTTATTATATCTGCATGGTAAGGAATTTCATAATCTGGAACTAATGGTTCTCCAAATCTTTCATTTTCAACATTTTCAGTATCATCTTTTCCAATAGGAACAGATGAGTCCATAATATTTGGAATTCTCATCATACGGGATTTTATTTCTTCAGAATATTCATTTTCTAAAGCTTGATTTTTCTCAAGTTTATTATTGATTTCTTGAACTTTCGATTTAATATTTTCAGCTTTTTCTTTGTTACCGGATTTCATAAGTTCCCCAATTTGAGCACTTAATGTTTTTCTCTCATTTCTTAAATTGTCGCCTTGTAACTTAGCTTCTCTGTTTTTAATATCAAGCTCAATAACTTCATCAACTAAGTTAAGTTTACTGTCTTGAAATTTTTTCTTCATGTTTTCTTTTACCACATCAGGGTTTTCTCTTAAAAACTTAATATCAATCATTAAAATCCCTCCTTTTTTCTTTTTTGCTTGAGAATTTTTATTAAAATTTTAATAAAAATCTCATGAATTGACAAGAAGTTTATGTTATGCATTATACAATAAAAACACATAAATATCAATAAATTAGGAAAAAATAAGGGAAATATTATTAATTTTGATAAAAAAAGAGGTAAAAAATGTTTTTGGAATTTATAAAATTTTTATTTTATTCATCATTGATAGTAATTGTTTCTAAATATATATTAGTAAAAAATTTAAGGAACTTAGCAGAAAATCTTGATTTAAAAGCTGAAACTATAGGAGAAGTTGCAGGTTTTGCAACTTCAATGCCTGAATTTTTGACAATAGTAACATCTAGTTTAGCAGGACTGATGGATACTAGTATTTTTAATGTTATTAGTTCAAATACAATAAATTTAAGCCTGTATATTTTAGCTATAATTTTTAACAAAAACATAAAAAAGTTAAAAAATATTGCAATAAGAGCAGATGTGATTTTAGTTTTTATTACAATTATAATACCTATATTGTTGATAAAATATAATTTTAAAACAGATATATTTATAATCCCAATATTTATAATTCTTTATTGTTTATTTAAATTTATAAATAAGAGAGCACATAAATTGTATTTGAGAAAACAAGATAGACAATTAGAAAATGAAATTGAAAAAGAAGCAAAATGGGAAAGAAATAATAAGAAAAAAACTAAAAAGCATATTATAATATTAGTGTTAACAGGATTTATATTATATTTTCTAGGAAATAGGTTAGGAGTTATTTTAGAGAATCTATGTAATATTTTTAAAATTCAAGAATTTTATATTGGAATTTTACTAGGGCTAATTACAAGTATTCCTGAAATGATAACTTTTTTTGAATCACAAAAACACTATAAATCAAGTATAGATAAGACACTTGGAGTTGTTGAAGCAACAAATAATTTACTGGAATCTAATATTCTTAATTTATTTATTATTCAATCAATTGGAATATTTATTTTTGCAATAAAAGGATTGTAAAAATAAAAAAAATATGATAAAAGTATAATAGTAATAAAAAATAATATGTAATTAGATAAATAAAACAATGAAAAATTAGGGGGAAAAGTAATTATGAAAAATGACGGAATCACTTTAATATCATTAGCAGTTACAATTATAGTATTACTTATTTTTGCAGGTGTATCTATAGGAACAATCCTAAGTGGGAATGGGGTATTAAATCAAGCTACAAGTGCATCTATGCAAACTGAAGTTGCAAATGTTCAAGAAAAAGTTGATGAATATATAAGGAATAAACAAGCTGAAAAGATAAAAAATAGAGATTATAGTGAATCTGATATAAAGGGTATTTTAGGAGATACAGTTTTAGTAATAAAAACTGAAGATGAAGTTAATTTAGGAATTATAAAAGATGTAAGTACATTTGGAGTAGATTCAAAATTTGGAAAAGGAGCAAAAGACATTATTGAGGGATGGTCAGGAGAAATGAAAGAGCTAAATGATGTTTTTGTTATTGAAATTGAAAATGGAAAAGTATTTTATGTAAGAGATGGAGCAATATGGTCAAAAGATGGAGAAACAGATGTAGTAAAAACATCATCAGATTCAGAAATTTGATAGTGGTATGTAGTAATAAAATGGAGAACTTTGAAAAAAGCTCTCTATTTTTATATAAATATTTATGTAAAACTTGAAAAAAAATGAAATTATGTTATACTATTGTATGTATTTTAAGATAATAAGGCGGACTAAAATAAATAAAAAGGAGAATTAAATGGGATTTTTTGAAAAACTAAAACAAGGAATGAATAAAACAAAAGAATCTTTTGATCAAAAGATAAATAATGTTTTTAGTAATTTCAGAAAAGTTGATGAAGATTTTTTAGATGAACTAGAAGAAATTTTGATTATGTCAGATATAGGAATGGACACATCTGTAAAAATAATAAATAATTTAAGAAATAGAATAAAAAAAGAAAAAATACAAGATGAAGAAGAGGTAAAACAAGCATTAAGAGAAGAAATGAAGAAGATATTAGATGTATCTGATGTTGGTTTACATTTAGAAACAAAGCCTTCAGTGATTTTAGTTATAGGAGTAAATGGAGTTGGGAAAACAACGTCAATTGGTAAAATAGCTAATAGATTAGCAAAAGATGGAAAGAAAGTTGTAGTTGCTGCTGCTGATACTTTTAGAGCTGCTGCAGTTGAACAATTAGAAATATGGGCAAATAGAGCCGGAGCAGAAATTGTAAAAAGAGAAGAAGGCGTTGATCCAGCTTCTGTTGTATATGAAGCTATGAGAAAAACTAAAGAAGTTGGAGCAGATGTTTTAATAGTTGATACAGCAGGAAGATTACACAACAAAAAATATTTAATGGATGAATTAAAGAAAATAAATAAAGTTATAAATAAAGAAATGGAAGAAGCTAGTAAAGAAGTTTTACTAGTAATTGATGGAGCAACAGGTCAAAATGCAATTTCACAAGTAAAAGCATTTAAAGAAGAAGCAGACATCACAGGCTTAGTATTAACAAAATTGGATGGAACTGCAAAAGGTGGAGTAGTTATTGGAATTGTAGAAGAAAACAAGATACCAGTTAAATTTATTGGTGTTGGTGAACAAATAGATGATATGGAAATATTTGATGCAGAAGATTTTGTTAAAGCAATTATTTAAAAAAGGAGTGTTAAAGTGGAAAATAAAAAAGAAGATGTAAAAAACAAAGACAATACAGTTGAAAATATACAAGAAGAAACAACAAAAAGTACATCAGAAAAAAATGTGAAAACTGATAAAAAGAAAAATAATAAAGTTAGAATGAAATTAGTATTACTTTTTTTAGTAATTTTTGCTGCAATTTCATATATTTCACTTAGAGGAAATTATTTAGAATTCCAAGAACTTGGAGAAAATTTTATTCCTGTATTTTATACAAATTTAAAATTTAAATTTATAATTATGGGAGTCAATTTTGCTATATTATTCTTTGTAATGTATTTTACAAATAAAGGAATAAAAAAAGGATTAAAAGAATTTTTTGAAAAAGAAAATAAGAAAATTCCAAAGTTATTAAATAAATCATTGGCGTTAGTTATTTCAATTATTGTAAGTGTGATAATTGGTTCGATATTTACAGATAAAATAATTCTTTTTATGAGTAATACAACATTTGGAATACAAGATCCAATATTTAATTTAGATATAGCATATTACATGCTTCAAAAACCAGTAATAGAAATGTTTATTATTTACTTCATTTCTTTAATAGTAGGTCTTTCAATATATACTGCAATTTATTACATAATTGTATTTAATAAATATTTTGATGGAATTGATGGTTCAATGTTAAAGCAAAGTAATCTAATCAAAAAATTAAAAAGAAATGTTGTGCTTATAGCAATAGCGATAGCACTATTTACAATTATTGGAACACAAAACATTTTATTTGGAGAAATTACAAAATTAGAAGAAAATATTTCTATAACAGGGGCTGGATCAACACAAGCAACTATAAAATTATGGGGATACATAATATTTGCACTAATTATAGTTATTTCTATATGTAGAGCTGTTAAAGCTTTTTCTAAAGGTAGTCTAAAAGATACTGTGAAAAAATTAGCTTTAATACCTATATATTTGGTGGCTTTATTTGTAGTGATTATTTCATATGATTTAGTATTTGTAAAATCTAATGAGCTAGATAAGGAAAAACAGTATCTAGAATATAATATTAAAAATACTAAAGATGCATATAACATAAGTATAGAAGAAGAAAATATTGAAAATTCAGGAACAATTACTGAAGAAGAAATTAATCAAAATAAAGAAACTATAAATAATATTACAATAGTAAGTAAAGATTCTTTCTTAAAAACACTAGAAGATTCTCAAACTGGAACAGGTTATTATTCTTATAAAAATGCAACTTTAGAACAATATATTATAGATAAAGAAAAACAATTATTATATGTAGCACCTAGAGAGATGGCAAGTTCAGGAAGAACATATAATAATAAAACTTATGAGAACACACATGGAATGGGATTGATCTTATCTTCAGCTACTTCTGCAAATGAAGATGGAACGATTAAATACATTCAAAAGAATGTCTCAGGTGAAGACAATGTTATAAAAGTTGAACAACCAAGAATGTATTTTGGTTTAGAAACAAATTCTTCTGTTGCAACAGGAACAAAAAATAAAAAAGAATATGATTATACTGATGAGTCTGGAAATGATTTTACATCAGCATATGAAGGAAAAGCAGGTTTAAAATTAAACTTTATAGATAGACTAATATTAGGAATTACAAAAGGTGATTTAAATTTAGCGTTCTCAGGAGAAATGAAAGAAGATAGTAAAATATTGATAAATAGAAATGTAATTACAAGAGCAAAAAAAGTATTACCTGATTTAATTTATGATGCAAATCCATATACTGTAATTACAGATGAAGGAAAAATTGTATGGGTATTAGATGCATATACTGTTTCTAGTAATTATCCATATTCACAATATACGACTATTGAACACAATAATATTAAAGAAAAAATAAATTATATACGTAATTCTGTTAAAGTTATAATAGACAGTTATGATGGAACAATGTCTTTCTATATAACAGATAGAACAGATCCAATAGCAATGGCATATAGAAATACTTATAAAACATTATTTAAAGATTTAGATGAAAGTATACCTCAAGATATAGCAAGTCATATTGTTTATCCAGAATATCTATATAGAATTCAAGCAAATATGCTTAGCATATATCATAATGTAAAACCAGATGTATTATATAGAAGTGATGATTTATGGGAAATTGCTAGAACAAATACAACAACTTCTGATAAATCAACAGGAACATCTATGTCACCATATTATACAATGGTAAAAACAAATAATGATGAAGAAACCTTGGGACTTGTACAAATATATTCACCAGCAGAAAAACAAAATTTAATTTCATATTTGGTTGGTAAAACAAATGGTACAACAAATAGTTTAAAATTATATAAATTCTCTGCAGATAGTAGTGTTGTAGGACCTATGCAACTTGACAAACAGATTTCAGAAGATGAAGCAATTTCAAATGAATTAAAAACTTTAATGACAACAGGGGCAAAGGTTTCAAAACAAATGATTATTGTTCCTTTAAACAATACATTATTATATGTAGAACCAATTTATCAGACAATGTTGAATGAATCAAATATTCCTGTACTTAAAAAAGTTGTTGTTGCTTCTGGTAACAAAGTTGCAATTGGTGACAATTTAAATACAGCACTTGAAAATCTACTTTCTCAATATGCTGTTGATATTGAAGTTGAAAATACAGAAGATGTTGATGGAGTTATTGATGCAATTATCAAGGCAAATCAAAATTTACAACAATCAAACAGTAATAATGATTGGGAAATGATGGGAAAAGATGTTAAAAAATTACAAGAATTGATAGATACTCTTGAAAAATTAAAACAAGAAGAAGAGGATGAGAAAAAAGAGCAAGAAGCTACTAATAACGTAACTGCAAATAATAAAGCAAATACTATAAATACAATAGATAATCAAGTTTTTGTAAATGGTATAAATGAAAATGAATAAAAAATAATAAAAAAATCCATCTTAAATATTAGGATGGATTTTTTATTATTTAATTTAAGAGGATTTTATGTTTGGTAAAGAGAAGATAAAAGAGAATCTACAGGAAAAAAATATTCATGAGTTGATATATATTTTAGGAAGTTATAAAGAAATAATAAAAAGAAATTTTATTGCAGGTATTTCTAGAGGTGTTGGTGTAGGTATTGGAGTTACAATTATAACAGCTCTATTAGTTATGATTTTACAAAAGATAGTTACACTTAATATTCCAGTTATAGGAGAATATATATCTGATATTATTGATATAGTAGAAAGAAGCAGATAAATATCTGCTTCTTTCAGACTGTTGACAAAGTATTTTTGTTAACAGTCTTTCCTTTTAATAAAAAATGTCTAGGGGTTTGTCAACGGTCTGAAAGAAGCAGATAAATATCTGCTTCTTTCTATAATATTATAAATTAACATTTTTATTATTTTTTTCACTTTTTGTATTTTTATTAGAAATAAAATCATTTGCATATTCTTTTAGCTCATCATAACTTAAAAATCTATTTAGATTTCTAGTTGAAATACCTAGTTCTTGAGAAATTGTATTAAGTGAATTTTCTGTCCCATTTCTTTCAATATAAGATTTAAAAGTTGTTAGCTCAAAAGTATCCTTTGTATTGCAATTTGGACAAACATGTCCATCTGATAAATAGAAGCTTCCACATCTATTACATTTTTTGAAATCCATACAATTTTCCTCCTAAAATTCTTCTTCTTTTGACAATTTATTGTAGTATATCATAAAAAAACACAAAATTAAATAGTTTTTTATAATAATTATTTAAAAAACTTGAATATTTCTTACTTTTTTTATATAATATGTTAGTAAAAATTTGGAACTCAATGAAAAAATAAAAAAAAGAAAAGAGGTTTGCATATGTCAATTAGATTAGAATTAAAAAATAGTGGAGTAGAACAAAAAGATATCTTAGGATATAAATCAAGAGTTGAACTCATACACAAAGATTTACGCAAGAGGTCAAAAGACATGGGAGATTTCGTTGGATGGCTTGAATTACCAACTGATTATGATAAAAAAGAATTTGAAAGAATAAAAAATGCAGCAAAGAAAATAAAAAAAGAATCTGATGTTTTAATTGTTATTGGAATAGGAGGATCATATTTAGGTGCAAGAGCTGTAGTCGAAGCTTTAACAAGTTCTTTTAATAATATGTTGCCAGATGGAAAAAGAGATTATCCACAAATAGTATTTGCAGGAAATAATTTAAGCTCAAACTATATGAATGAATTGATAGAATATATAGGAGATAAAGATTTTTCAGTTAATGTAATTTCTAAATCAGGAACTACAACAGAACCTGCAATTGCTTTTAGAATTTTTAGAGAGATACTAGAAAATAAATATGGAATAGATGAAGCAAGAAGTAGAATCTATGCTACTACTGATAAAGAAAGAGGAGCTCTAAAT
>CANQQC010000026.1 GCA_947625925.1 uncultured Clostridia bacterium
TTAAAATATTGGTCTTCTTTAGTTGCATTATTTTGTATTGCAGCTTCAAAATCACTATCATCTTTTGGCATCTGTGTATTTATATTTTCACTCCAAAAATTACTTTTCTCTTCGTTCCATAAATTATCTTGATTCCCAACAAAATTTTCATCCATTTGAATGGATTCATCGTCTTTAAGAATATCTTTTATTTCTGATGAAGTCATATCATTATTAGAAAATATATCTTTTTTCTCGTTATCTACTTTAAGATTATCATCTAAATTAGTATTTGAAGGACTATCAAATATTTCACTAATAGGAACTGGTCCCTTTAAATCCTCTTTTTCTTTTTGTTTTCTCATAAGTTCTTCATATTCTTTTGCATCTGCTGTTACACCTTGTTGTATTCCATCATTTTTAATATCTTTATCTTTTTTATCTTCTTTCTTTATATCTTTTTTAAAGAAATCAGCAATCTTTTTAAAATTAAATTTTTCTTCCTTTTTCTCTTCTACTTTTTCTATTTCTTCTACATTTTCTACTTTTTCTTCATTTTCTTGTAATTGTTTTGCTCTTTCTTCTTTTTCTTCTTTAATTCTCTTTCTTTTTTTCATTAATTTTTTTCTTCTATCTTCTGTTGCTCCATAAATTAGAATGATAATAATAACAATAATCAACATTGACAAGATTGACACTATTAACATATTTTTATCCTTCCTTTCCTTTTAATCTTTTGATTGCTTTTAGTATTCCATATTTTCCATATTGATATGTAAGTCCACCTTGTAGATACGCTATATATGGTTCTCTTAATGGTCCATCACAACTTAATTCTATAGTTGAGCCTTCAGTAAACGTTCCTGCTGCCATAATAACTTTATCTTCATAACCTCCCATATCGCCTGGTTCAGGTAAAACATTAGAATCTATTGGTGATCCAGCTTGAATACCTTGACAAAATTTCACAAGACCTTCTGCTGTTCCTAAACTTATAGTTTGTACAATGTCTGTTCTTTTTTCATCATATAATGGATCAACTTTATATCCTAGTTTTTCTAAAAATCTACTTGAAAAAACTGCTGTTTTTACACTACTAGCAACAACACTAGGTGCAAAATACAATCCTTTTAATAAATTTGTATTTTGGTTTAAAGATGGTCCTATTTCTTTTCCTATCCCTGGAGCAGTTAATCTTTCTGCACATAATTCAATAAGCTCTTTTTTTCCTGCAATATATGCACCACTTGTTGCTATTCCAGCTCCTAAATTCTTCATCAATGAACCTACAATAATATCTGCTCCTACTTCTATAGGTTCTCTATCTTCAACAAATTCTCCATAGCAATTATCAACCATTATTATAACTTCACTGTTTACCTCTTTTATTGCTTTTATTACTTTCTCTATTTTTTCAATTGTTAAACTTTTTCTTAATGCATATCCTCTTGACCTTTGTATTTCAACAAGCTTAACATCTTTTTCTTTAAGTCTTTGTCTTATTTTCTCAATATCAAAATCATTATCTATCAAATCTATTTGTTCATATTTTATTCCATAAGATTTTAACGAACTTTTGCTTTCTTCTTTTCCACATCCGATTATCGTTTGTAATGTATCATAAGGATCTCCAGATATACTTATCATTGTTTCATTTGGTCTTAATAACGCTGAAAGTGTAACAGATAAAGCCATAGTTCCAGAAATAAACTGCGTTCTTACTAATGAATCTTCTGCTTTAAATATGTGTGCATAAATTTCTTCAATTTTATTTCTTCCTGGTTCATCTATACCATATCCTGTTGATGAATTTAAATGCATTTCTTGTAAATTGCATTCTTGAAATGCTTTCATTACTTTTACACTATTTATTTCACAAATATCATCAATTTCTTTAAATATTGACTTGATCTCAGTTTCAACCTCATCTGATAATTTTAAAAGATTTTCATCTATGTCATCATAGATTTTGTTTTTCATCTTATTCTCCTTATTTTATAATATACTACTATTTTACTATATTTGTTTTATAAAATCAATAGCAAAAAAAAGGACATTTCTACTTTTTAGAAATATCCTTTTTTTATTAAATTTATATCAAATTATTTAATTACATATTTTTTAATTAATATAATTCCTCCAGCTAAAGTAGCTAATACAACTGTTCCTAATAAGAAGTATATTCTTACTTGACCTGTTTTGATTGAAAGAATAACTGGTGCATCATCAATATCATCTTCTCCTGGTTTATTATTACCTGGAACAGAATCTATATCTGGAATTCCATATTCATTCTTATCTTCTGATATTTCAGCTGTATTTGTTTTAAGTCCTAAATTCTCTTCATTGTTATTCCATGTTAATAATATGTCTATATCTGCATATTCACCTGGTTTTAATAATTTGCTTTCTAGTTTTCTTGTTGTAGCAACATTATTTCCTTCATAGTTCCAGTCTGGATTATCTCCTTCTGCCATTGATAATCCTTCTGGTATATAATCTGTAATTTCTGTTGCATAACCTTCTATGTCTCCCTCATTTATAACACGGATTCCATATCTAAATTTAACTACAGTATTATTTAATTTCTTTCTGCTTAATTCTACTTTTACTGTTTGCTCTGGATCATCATATGGTTGATGTCCTGTTTGTGTTACTACTTCTTTACCATCTTCAACGACGATGATTTCTGATACCCATTTTCTTAAAGCTAAATCAAATATTTTTACAACTACTTTTTCAAAGTCATCATCATCTTCTTGTCCTGGTATATATGGACCATTTTCATCATCTTTATATGAAGGGAAGTCTTTATCATCAGGAACCTTTAAGTTGTTTTCATCTGAATCTCTATCCTTTGCTGGATTATGATTTTCATCTTCATATTTTGTTACATCTGCTATATTTGTAACTTTATTATTATTTTGAACATCTGGTGTTACTTTACACATAATTTGAATATCTTTATATTCTAATTCTATTTCACCTTTATCGTTTTCTGTTGCTTTAGCTATTTTTTGGTCAGCTAAGTATGTTGATACTACAGTTCTATTATCTGATTCTAATTCCCATCCAAATTCTTTATTAAAGTCATTATCAACAAATTCTAAGTATGGTGGTAAATGGTCTTTAATCTCTGCTGCAAATCCATCAACATCACCTTCATTATATACTCTTAATGTATATATTACATAATCACCTGCAGTTACTAGAACTGGTTCTTTTGTATGATTATATGTTGCTGTTGTTACTAATTTTCCATCTACTTCTTTATTTAAGTTTGATGTATCAACTTCTGGTGCTCTAGAATATGTTCCATCAGAATTTTTTAAATATTCGCTATCTTCTATTTCTGTATCATGACTTACTGCAATTATGAATTTTCTTAAAGCTAAGTCAAAAGCTTCAACTACAACTTTATCATAATCTTCATCATCTTCATGTTTTACCCATTCATCTGTATCAGAATCTCTATCTTCTTTTGGATTTCCATTTGAATCTTTACTTTCAGTAATTGCTGCTTCGTTTTGAATTTCTTTTCCAGAAACAGCTTTATTTGTTACTCTGAAAATAACTGATACTTCACGTGAGTCTAAATCCTCTTCTGTCTTAGTTCCATCATTTTCACCAAATGCTTTTATTAAGTTTTCACCTGGTGTTTTCTCTTTTTCATTAGATAAATATGTTGTAGATATTGTTTCTAATCCTTCATCATATTCCCATAGCATATCTTGGTTGAATTTGATTGCTGCTTTTTCTTCATCTGTCAAATCTCCATCATTTTCTAATTCTTCTCCAGTTTTATCACTCCATACAAATTCTAAACCTTCTGGAATGTCCTCTGTTATTTTAGAAGCATATCCATCTACATATCCTTCATTATATACTGTAAATGTATATTTTACTAAATCACCTATTTTTACAGGTAGTGCATCTTTAACTAAATCATAATCTGCTGTTGTTTTTCCATTTTCTCCTGTATTTAATTCACTAACATCTATTCCTTTAAGTCTCTCTTCTACTTCATTTCCATTTATTTCTACTATTTTCTTAATTAACTTTAAGTCAAATGGTAATTCTTTTTCTTCAGGAATTATTAATTTTTCAAAGTCATCATCGTCTTGCTGTCCTTCCCAATACTTATTGCTATCTCCTGGCATTACACTATCGTTTGAGTCTTTTCCTTTATAACTATCTGGGTCTGTACTTACTAATTCATCTTTGTTAACTTGAGGCGTATTATTTGGTTGAGAATCCCTATCTGTCACATCATCAGATGTGAAGAAATCTTCAGAAATCCATGCTACGTTCGTTAAAACTTTACCATCTATTCCGCCAGTTACATCACCTGTCACTTTACATTTATACTCAAATGATATTGAATCTATATCATCTGTTCCTAAATATGGTTGTAAATTAGGTGAAGGTTTCCAATTAGATGGCATTTCATCAACTTCTGGTTGATCTTCAAATATTACTCTATTAGTTTCTTCTTCATATTCACTTGCCCAATAATAATCATCAGTAAATTTTTTTCCGTTTCCATAATTTTCAAAATCATAAGGTTCTTCTTCTTCATAATCAACTAAAACCATTCCTGCTGGTAATTGATCTGTTATTTTTAATGCTTTTCCTTCTACATCGCCTTCGTTATATATTGTAATTTTATATGTTACAATATCTCCTACTTTTACTTCTACAGGATTTTTCCTATGATTATATGTTGCTGTAGTATCACTTCCACTTGCTAATTCTGATGTTTCAGGAACTGGTACTCTTGAAATGTCTACATCTTCACCATTTACTTTTGTTATGTATTTTCTTAATGCTAAATCAGCAAATTCTTCTTTTGCTGTTCCTGGAATAACTACTTTTTCAAAGTCATCATCATCTTGTTGTCCTTTCCAATAGTCATTTTCAGCTGTTACGGGTCCGTTATCTCCATGTCCTTTATATTGATCTTTATTTTCATTTACAAGTCCATCCGCATTTACATCAGGTGATGATGAAGGACTTGAATCAATATCTGTTGCTTCTTCTGCACATTCATCATCGCTTATCCAAGCTACATTTGTTAATACTTGTTTCTTTTCTTGCTGAGTTGCTACTACTTTACATTTTATTGTAACTGTATTTGAACTTGGATCTTCTCCTCCTGTACCTATATATGCTGGTATATTATCATCATTTACTTTTGTCAATGTTAATTTGTTTGTTGCTTTATCATATCCACCTTCGTCTACTTTATAATCTCCTGATACTGATCCTTCTACATATTCTAATCCTGTTGGTAATTGGTCAATTATCTGTTTTGCTCTTCCGTCAATAGTTCCTTCATTATATACATTAATTGTATATTCTATTACATCATTTTCTTTTACTGTTACTGGGTCTTTTCTATGATTGTATGTTGCTGTATGGTCTGTTTTATTTTCATTTTCTCCAATTTTGTTTGTGTCTGTTATTTGTGGTGTACGTGGTCCTTGTGTAAATTCACTTCCTGTTATATCTGTTATATATTTTCTTAATGCTAAGTCAAATACCTTTTCTTTTTCTTCTGGTGTCATCTCTAAAGTTGCTTCATCACTAACTGGACCTTTTTCAACCTCAACTAATGGTTGTTCTTTATCATAATCCTTATTTGTCCATAAAGTCATTGTTGTTGTATTATAAGTTGTTGTAATTTTTGCTGATAATTTTGATGTAACTTTATCTTGTGCTATAGATAAATAGAATGTTCCACCTGCTTTTAAGTCATCTTTTGTTACTTTTGTTGTTTTATCTTTTAATATTTCATAATCTGAATCTGATAAAACTTGTTCTCCATTTTTTACCTCTAAAGCTATTGTACAAGGTGTCTCATTATTTTTTACTACAGTAATTGGACCAACAATATATTTTGAATCTTGTTCTTCGTAATCATTTGAAGTAGTTACTGTTAGTGGTTTTCCTGGTCTTTGATCAGTCTCATAATTTTTTGCATTTTTATTTGCTGCATCTATAAGGTAATTATATAAATAAACTGCTTGTTTATTTCTATCTTGACCTTCTCTTGTACCAGGTTCCCAACCTGAAAATCCTTCATAAGTATCTCCATCTTCTGTAACAAATAACCAAGATACTAGAGTTTCTTTTGTTTCATCATATTTATTATAATTTTGATCTCCATAATTTGCAAAATACCATAATGCAGCTTGTTGTACAGCTTCTATATCATTATCTGTTAATTCATAAGTTACATCATACTCAAGCTCTGGTATACCTGCTGCATCTAATAAAGCTGTTTTATCTTCTTCTGATGATTTACCCGGTATATAAAACATATCTAAAAGGGCCAAGATTTGATTATAATGCCCTCCCTCTACTAAGTTTTTATAAACATCTTTATAGATTTCCTCATTTGATGATGTTAAACTTTTAATTTTATCTCTTTCAGTTAACATATCATATGTCATATTATATTCTTCAGGTTTGTTTTCACCTTTTGCAAATCCACAACCAGCTCTTAAACAATATGCTGTTGATTGTGTAGGATGCTGATCTTCAGCATTTTTATACGTCATAATAGCCCATATTGGTTTACCACCTGCACCATTTTTTGGCTGACCTATAGAATATCCTAAATTTTTTGTATCTCTTGTTCTAAGTGCTGTGATTCCAAACCATTTTGATGCCGGTGTTTCAGCATTACTTACACATTGAAATAATACTGTTGCCATCAAAAACATTACTATTGGAATAATAATTAACATTTTCTTTTTCAAATTCATAATAAATCTCTCCTTATAAAAACTTATAATGATGCTTATATCATTATTTTACTATATTTTTTTATTAAGTCAATAGGCTTTTTTATACTTTTTTTGTCCTTTTTATACAAAAACCTTTTTTTCTTTACGGAATCAAGCTTTTGTGGTATTTTTCAAAAAAATACACCTTCATTACAATTATATTACATTTTTATTAAAAATTCAAGAGTTTACGTAAAATTATCGAGTTTTATATTTTTTATTTTAATCATATATTTTTTTTTACTTAATATATTTATATGGGTGATTATCGTGTTTAAAAAGTTAATTGTTTGTTTCTTACTTAATTTAACTATCATTTTATCTCCTTTTTATTCTTTAGCAGATGATATATCTACGTCAGATAACGAAACAACATATGAATACACTTCTTCTGCTGCTTATAAAGATTCTTCCCCTCCTACTATCAATTCTAGAGCTGCTATTGTTATTGATAGAAACTCAAATACTGTTCTATATGGGAAAAATGAACATAATAAGGTAAAAATGGCTTCTACCACAAAAATTATGACTTCAATAGTTGTAATCGAAAACTGTGATTTAAAAGAAACTGTTACAGTTTCAAAAAAAGCAGGAAGTACTGGTGGATCTAGATTAGGTATAAAGTCAGGTGATAAATGTAGTATTAATGATTTACTATATGGTTTAATGCTATGTTCTGGTAATGATGCTGCTGTTGCACTTGCAGAACATGTTGGTGGAAGTGTTGATGGATTTGCAGAAATGATGAATAAGAAAGCTTTAGAACTAAACTTAAAAAATACTCATTTTGTTACACCTCATGGCTTAGATAAAGATGAACATTATACAACAGCTTATGAATTGGCTATTTTATCCAATTATGCTTTAAATAATAAAACTTTTGCAAAAATTGTAGGTACAAAGTCAACTACCATAACTATTAACAATACTCCTAGAAATATATCAAATACTAATGAATTACTTGGAAATTTAAATGGTGTCTATGGTATAAAGACTGGTTTTACTAATGGAGCTAATAGATGTTTAGTTACTGCTTGTAAAAGAAATGATTTAGACATAATTAGTGTCGTTTTAGGTGCAGATACAAAAAACTTTAGAACAACAGATAGTATAAAACTGATTGAATATGCATTTAATAACTTTAAAAATATTAATTTATCACAACTTGCTTATTCAAAATTTGATAAGTGGAAAGAAGATAATTTAGATTCTTTTACTATTTACAAATCATCTTCAAATAATCCACCTCTTGATCTTAATTTAAATAAAGATAACTATGATATTATAATTCCAATTAAAAATTCAGAACTTGAAAATATCAGTTGTAATATAACTTGTAATAAAAATCTTATTCCTCCTCTAAATTCAAATTCAATACTTGGAACTCTTAATTTGTATTCAGAAAATACTTTAATATATTCTAAAGATATCGTGCTCTCTTCTGATTTGTATTCTAAAAATGTTTTTGAATATTTTGTAGAAATACTAAAAAAACTATCTTCATAAATAAGATAGTCTTTCTTGTTTATAATAATAATTATATATGTAACTTAAGCTTAATTTTACACAACAAAAATGGTTATATTCTTAATTAAAATATAACCATTTTTAATTCATTATTTTACATTTTCTTTTATGTATTCTACTACATCTTCTACTGTTACTACTTTTTCTGCATCAGCATCTGGTATTTCAATATCAAATTCTTCTTCTAATGCCATTATAAACTCAACAATATCCAAAGAATCTGCACCTAAATCATCAATAAAAGATGCTTCCATTGTTATAGATGATTCAGCTACACCTAATTGTTCTACTATAATTTCTTTTACTTTTTCTAATACTTCTTCTGAACTCATTACTTTCGAGTTCACCTCCTCTCAAGTTTGCAAATGTTTTTTTATTCATTTGATTATTTTTATAATTATATATCATTTATATTATATGTTATTATATTTGTCAAGTAAAATCATTAATTATTTTTCGTTTTGTACTAGTTGTTCAAATTCTTTTTTCATTTTCTCAACAGCCTCGTTTTCAACAAATTTTTCTGCTTGTATTATTGTATACTCAAATAGTAATTTATCACTGCTTCCATGAGCTTTAACTACTGGTTTTTTTACTCCTAAGAACAAAGCTCCTCCATATGATTTATAATCCATTGTTTTTGAAAATCTTTTTATTGATGGTAATGCAGGTATACTAGATATTTTAGATAATAAGTTTCTTGTCAAACTTTCTGTTAATGATTTTTTTACAAATTTTCCTAGACCTTCTGTTACTTTTAAAAATACATTTCCTGTAAATCCATCTGTTACTATTACATCAATTTTACCTGTAAAAGCATCTCTTCCTTCAACATTTCCAACAAAATTTATCCCTAACTCTTCTGATTTTTCTTTTAATAATTGATAACTTTCTTTTACAAGTTCATTTCCTTTGTTTTCTTCTGTACCTATATTTAAAAGTCCTATTTTAGGATTTTCTATTTTATATGTGTTTTTTAGGTATATACTAGACATTTGTGCAAATTGTAATAAGTTAATTGGTTTACAATTTGTATTTGATCCTGCATCTATCAATAATAATTGGCTATGATATGCTGGTAATATTCCCGCTAATGCTGGTCTATCTACACCCCTTATTCTTCCAACTAATAATGTTGCTCCTGTTAATAAAGCGCCTGAATTTCCTGCTGAGATAAATACATCTCCCTCATCTTCTTTAAGCATTTTAAATCCTACAACCATAGATGAATCTTTCTTTCTTTTAATTGCAAGTGTTGGTGTATCACACATTTCTATTGTTTCTGTTGCATTTTTAATAGATAAACGTTCTGATACTTCTTCAATTTCTTTTCCAGTAAATTCTTTTATTTTACTTCTTATTATTTCCTCTTTTCCTACTAATACAATTTCGGCTTTTACTTTGTTTATTGCATTGATTGCACCTTGTATATTAGCATCTGGTGCATTATCTCCACCCATTGCGTCTAATATAATCTTCATTTCTATGTTTCCTCCTAGGTTATTTGCTATTATAATTATAGATTTATTTTATTATAAATATTACTAATTTACAATACTTATATAAAAAAAACAAGAGATATATAATGAGTTAAGTACAAAAAGTTATACACTTCACATATATCCCTTATTTTTATTATTTATTTTCTCTTTTTTAAATATCTGTAAGTTACTTCTCCCATAATTATTAGTATTAAAAGTATTATAATAGCAATTAAAATGTATGTTTTTAATCCTGTACTAATTGATATAATCACTTCAGTTTCATCATAATTATTAGTTTGTTTTATATCATTATCAATTTCATCTACACTTATTTGCTCATTTGTCTTTTTAATTGTTCTTTGATCTATATCTTCACTAGATAAAATAGTTGCACTCGTCTTTTCTACATTACTTGCTTTAGATGCACTAATTTCTATAGCTAACTCTTTTCTTATTGTCTCTCCTGCATCTATTGTTCCATAATTATCACATACTATTTTATTGTTTTCGCTCTTTTTCCAATCTAATAAGCTTTCAGAAGAAATATTTATTTGATTTTCTGTATTAACAACAACACTATCTACTATACCAGACATTTCTCCTACATTAGTTACATCTATTTCATATATAATTTTTATTGTTGTTTGCTCTATTTTTTTCTTTTGTAATTCTATCTTTGCTAATTTTTCATCCTCTGGACGATGTTCTTTATTCTCCTCAGGTCTCATTTCAATAATAGATTTTATCTTTTGATTTACTTCAAAATCTGTATAGCTTATTTTTATTGGCAATACAGCTTCTTTTTCACTTGCAACAAGTTGTGTCTCTGAAACTGTAAATAGAGGAATAGCACTAGATATTCTACTAATTACTTCTTGTCCTTTTTCTGTTCTTGACAAAAAAGCAATAGCAATAACTATCATACAAATTATACTTAGTATTGTTATAATCGTTTTTCTTTTCATGTTATCCCTCCTTTCATATAACTTCTAAAAATTATATGGTATAGTTAATTTTTCGCTTTGATTTCCATATGCATCTGTTAATGATACATTTTCTATTGTTCCTGTTGTTCCTGTCGTTGCTCCATGTATATAAAATTTTTGTTCTATAGCTCCTGAAGTACTATTTTGATCTAATACTTCAGTAAATTCACAATGTCCACTAATTCCTAAGTTGTCTTTATCTTTTATATCATAATAATTTCCTTTACTATAATTAGCTATTCCCGATCCACTATCTGAGAACTCATATCTACAAGTAAGTAATCCACTTGATTGTCCACATGCTGGACAATTTGTTATACCTTCTGAATTTGCACTTACAAGTGTAATTGTTGGGTTTGAATCATCTATATTATTTATTTCCATGCTAATTTGTGATACATTATCTAATTTATCTTTTGCATACCAAGTTATTGTTCCTACTGCCCATACATTGTATAAGTTATACGTATATTTTTTTGTTCCTACAGTATCTGAAACATCTATCCAATTTGTATCATAATTTACCTCTCCTGAAGCACAATACCCCACAACAGTCCATCTAAAGGCACGTAATTCTGAACTTCGATCTTGAGCACTACCACTTGCTGTTGTATCCGTTATATTTAGTGATACAATTGGTCCTTCATTGTCTATATTATTAATTGTTAACCTAGCCTCTCTTTCTATATCTCCTAATCTACTTTTTGCTATAATTGTTGTATTTTCTGAGATACTAAAAGATCCTCCTTGATAACTTTGATATGTCTGTCCATTATCTCTACTACATGTTGTTTGTAATCCTTTTATATTTGGGTATGAAATTGTAACCTTAACATTTTTTACCCAATCATTTGAATTATCCACAAAGATTGTTGGCTCTAAACTGTCAAAATATGAATCTTCAACTACTATTTCCTTTTTACTTAAATTTCCTAATTTATCTTTTACATAGAAATACCATGATCCAGTTGTATCTACAATCTTAGTTTTTGTTATACTATCAGTTGTTGCTGTCTCTAATTCTTCCCAACCAATCGAATCTGATGTTAATGATCCATCTTTACTAAATTGATATGCTACAATTCCACTTTCAATATCAACTGCAGTTCCTGATATTTTAACTCCACCTTCTGTGTCTATTTCTTCATTTACACCTACATTTGTAATATCTGGCCCCTTATTATCTAAATAAAATGCTTTTGACATTTTAATCGTAGTATTTCCTACAGAATCTTTTGCTAAAATCCATAAATGCCAATCTTTTCCTGTATTAGTATCTTTTATTAAATTTTGTCCATTTGTAAATTTTTCTTTAAAAGATTCTTCTGTTATTCCTTGAGTATCTTTTGACCATTGATACATTAAACTTTCTTCATCCAAAACTCCATCATCTTCAACATTGACTGTTGTACTTTGTGATTTTTGCCAATTTTCATTTCCATCTGGATTAAATGAAACTACTGGTCCATCTACATCAATGTATTCCCATATTGCATATAATTGTTTTGAACTACTAAATTCATACTCTTGCTCAGGAAAATATGTTGCACTTGTCGCTTTTTCATTTTCACTCCATCCTAAAAATCTATATTTTTCTTTTGTTAGTGTATTTTCGTTTGGTATTCTTATTGTAGGATTTATTTGTTTTGAATCATTTTTATACATAGTCTCTCTAATCTCTTCAGGTACTTCACCACTTGCAGAATTTGCGTTAAATGTTAGAATTACACCTCTTTGGAATGTATAATGTAATTCAGTATTTAATTTCAAATCTCCTGGATCTAATGGATTTATTACATCTCCAGTAGGGTCTGTTCCGTCAGTCCAACCAACTCTACCCCAATTTTCTCCCCATTGACTAGGAGGTAGTGGCCTTTCTGGTAGTTTTTCTATTTGTTTAGTTATTGAACTATCACTACCTACTTCTATTCTTTCTTTTGCCGTACCTTTAGTTCCACTTGGATCAACATATGGTATATCAGTAGTTCCTTCATACATTAAATAATATGTTGCATCAACAATTAAATTTACAGTACTGTTTAATTCTTGAGCAATTTCTGATTTCACATTAGGTTCTAAAGACCATCCTTTTGGACTTATTTGTACTTGTTTTGAATTTACAACAACACTTATATCTTTTGATGTTCCTAAATTAACACTTGCTGGTTGTATTGTTGATTGATTTATACTTCTATGTAAGTTTCCAATAAAGTCTGGTTCTATTTTTGTATTATTAGGATATGCATATCTTGTTACAGTTATATCTTTAATATATACTGGATATATTATTTCACTTTCTTTTGGTAAATTTTCTTCATCTCTCCAACCTTCAGAATTTTCAGGATCATTTGGCATTATTGTCCATACTTTTTCCCCTCTATTGTTTTGTTTATTTCTCCATTCGTTAGCAATATTTTCTGGTACTATTTTATCTTCTTCTGGTATGTTTAATTTTAAACTTCCTGTTGTTCCATTGCTAGAAACATTATTATTCTGAGTTGTCGTTCCTCGTGATGTATCTGGTTTTATATATGTTATTTTATATTGATATTGATACATCATATAGAAGGTTGCATTTGATGTAAATCTAACTTCTTCATTTAGATTCTTATCTATTTCACTATTTGCATCTTGGCTTATTGACCATCCTATTGGAACGGCCTGTTTTTGTTCACCATTCACTTCAATGTTTATATTTCCAGTTGTACCCATATTTGCTACTAAAGGTTTTATTGTTTGCTCATCATAACTTCTATATATAGTTTTTGTATATTCTGGCATTGAGGTATTATCTGGATAAATATACCTTTTTACAGAAATATCTTTAACATATACTGGATGAATTTGTTCACTTTCCTTTGGAACATTATTTTCATCTCTCCAACCTTCTGGATTCTCAGGATCATTTGGCATTATTGTCCAAATTTTATTTTCATTTTCATTTGTTTTATTATTCCATTCTCCCTTTAAATTTTCTGGTACTTCATTATCTTCTTTAGGTATATTCATTTGAACTTTGGATTGTTCCTTATTACTAGCTACTTTTATATTTTGACTTGTGGTTCCCCCTGAACCATTTGGTTTTGTATATGTTATTACATATGGATATTCATAAAGCATATAGTATGTTGTATTTTCTTTAACCTCCGCTTCCGAATTTAATCTAACCTCAACTTCTGATTCAACTCCTTGTTTTGTTGTCCATCCTATAGGAGTTGCTTGTTTATCTTCTGAATTAACTTGTAAAGTTATTGGATCAGTAGTTTCTAAGTTTACTTTTGCTGGTTGTATCGTTGATTCTTCTGTACTTCTATATACTCTTCTTGTTAGTTTCGGTCCTTTTTCTATATTATTATAAACATATCTTGTTATTGTTACATCTTTCCAATAAACTGGATATATTGGTATGTTTGCTGCTGGAGGGTTATTTGGATCTACCCACTTTTCTTCATTTCCCACATCATTTTTATCTGTTGTCCATATTCCATTTCCATCTTCATTTTTATTATCCCAACCGTCTTTTTTTAGGTCATCTGGTACTTCAGAATTATATATCCTTGATTCTCCTTTAATTACATTTCCATTTGAATCAATATACATATCTTGTTCAACTATTGCTCCTGTTTCATGTTGTATTGTAATTTTCCTATATTTATATAATGCATAATAATCTTCATTATCAGATAAAGTAATGTCACTATTAGCTTCCTTGTCAGGAGAAACAACTTTTTCTTCTTCAAGATTTGTTTCTAACTCATCATCTATCCAACCTAAGAATACTGCTAAATATTCCTCTTCATCTTTATTTATTTCACTATTTTCTGTGCTTCCTAAATTAAATGTTTTTGGTTGTATAGTTGAGTCTTCATAACTTCTATATATTTCTCCTTTTAATTCAGGTTCCAATGTTGTATTATTCTCATTTATATATCTTCTTACAGTTATTTCTTTAGTATAGACAGGATAAATATGTTCACTTTCTTTTGGAGGATTATTTAAATCTCTCCAATTTTGACTATTTTCTGGATCTTGTGGTGTTATTGTCCAAATTTTATTTTCATTTTCATCTTCTTTATTTTTCCAGTCATCTTTTAATTTATCTGGAACTTGTTTGTCTTCTTCAGGAATATTTAATATAACTTTTCCTACTTCCTCATTACTTGCTAATCTTATATTTTGATTTGTTGTTCCTGTTTCTCCATTTACTTTTGTATATGTTATTGTATATGGGAATTCATATAACATATAATAAGTTGTATTCTCTTTAATTTCTGTTTCAGAATTTAATTCTACTTCAATTTCAGTATCTATTCCTTGTTTTGTTGTCCATCCTATAGGGATTGCTTTTTTATCTACATCATCAACTTCAATACTTTCTTCTTTTGCTGTTCCTAAATTTACTTTAACTTTTTTAATACTTGAATCATCTAAATTTCTATATATTCTTTTTGTTATATCTGGTTCTATTTTTATATTTTTATATCCATATCTTGTTATAACTATATCCTTCCAGTACACTGGATAAATTGGAATATCAGATTCTGGTGGATTATTTGGATCTACCCATTTTTCTTTATCATCTGGATTTTCAGGATCTGTTGTCCATATTTCTTGATTTTTCTCATCTTTATTATTCCATCCGTCTTTTTCAAGATTATCTGGAATATTAGACTCATGGATTCTTGATTCTCCTTCTATTTCGTTTCCATTTGAGTCTATATACATATCTTTTTCAATTATTGCTCCAGAAGAATCTTGAACTGTTATAATTTGATACATATATAAGGCATAATATTTTGCATTTTCTGATAAATATACTTCTTCGTTTGGAGATATATCTGGTAATACTTTTGTTTTCTCTTTAATTTCTTTATTGGTTAACTCATCTGTTATCCAACCTTTAAATGTTGCAGTATACCTCTTTCCGTCTTTATTTACTTGTACACTTTGTGTTGTTCCTAAATTTAAATTAACATTTTCTTGTGTTTTTATATTAAATGTTCCTGTTAAATCAGGGATACTTCTTGTGTTGTTTGGATATACATATCTGTTTACTATTACAGTTTTTTCATCATTTTCTTCAATTGGTGGTTCTTCTTGCTCTGGTTTTTTGTCTGGAACTTCTTCAACATGTTCTTCTCTTGGTAAACCTTCTATATCAATTTCTTCTATTTTAGTTATATTTTTAACAGTTTCTGTTTTCTTCATTTCATCAATGACTCTTAGTACTAATTTGATTTCTCTATACTCTGGTTCATTTGATGTGTTTGCTTCTATTTCATTTTCTTCACCATCTTCAATACTTAGAATCTTAGTTTCTAATGTATTATTACCAATTTCTTTCCATCCATTTTCTATATTTTTTTCATTATCTTTTATAAATTCCATACCATCTGGAATAATATTTGTTATTTTTTCAGCATATCCTGCTCCTGATCCATTGTTAGATATTTTTATTGTAATTTCTACTTCATCATTATATCTAACTATATCATTTGTTTCTATTTCTACCTCTACATCTTCAGTTTCTTGGTTTTCTTTTTCACTTTTATTTCCATTTACACTACTAATGAATGGCTCTACTTCTAAGTTTGGTTGTTCAGCTCTATATATAGTAACTAAAATTGTTGATTTTTCTGGTTGTATCAATTCATAATTTGAAATATCAAGACCTTCTAGTATAATTTCATCAATATCAACTTCCCATGTTCCAATATTTGGGTTTTCAATTGTTCCAGTTTGTGGAATTACAATGTTTACATCTTCTTGATCTACTACATTTTGCAATTCTCCTCCTTGTATATCTACAATATTAGTTTTATTATATCTTCTATCAACCCCACTTAATCCTTCTACAGTTACTACTCTTTTAGTTATAACTACTGAAACAGCATCCTCTTTTGGTTGTGTTAATTCATAATTTTTTGCTTCATCTCCATTTAATATTATTTCAGGTATAGTCACAAAATACTCTCCAATATCTTTATTTGGAATTCTTCCTGTTTCTGATAAAGTAAATCCAACCTTTTGTACATCTACTTCTTCTATTCCAATTAAATTTCCATTTTGTATTTCTACTATATTGGTTCCATCATATTGTCTATCTGTTGCTGTAATTCCTTCTATTGATATTACTTTTGGTAGTATTTTTACTATTACTTCATTTTCTAATGGTTGAACTAGATTATAATTTTTCGCTTCATTACCTTCTAGTGTTATTTCAGGAACTTTTACGTTATATGTTCCCACATCTTTGTTTGATATTGTTCCAGTTTGTGATAATGTAAAACTAACTTTATTTAAATCTATGTCTTCTATACCTTTTAATTCTCCACCTTGTATTTGTACAATTTTAGTTG
>CANQQC010000027.1 GCA_947625925.1 uncultured Clostridia bacterium
TCTTTCATTTTTTGAAGTTTTTCTTCTACTTCTCTTGCACAATTTGCACAGTCTAATCCTTTAATAGTAAATCTATAACTCCTCAATATGCTCACGTCCTTTCTTAACAATTTGAGCAATATGTTCATCATCTAAACTATAATAAACAACTTTTCCTTCTTTACGATATTTAACAAGTTTTGATTGTTTTAAAATCCTAAGTTGGTGAGAAATTGCAGATTGTGTTGTTTTTACAATGTTTGCTATATCACATACACATAATTCATCTTCCATTAAAGCATAAATTATTTTCATTCGTGTTGAATCTGCAAACACTTTAAAAAATTCCGCTAAATCATATATTAAGCCATCTTCTGGCATTGTTTTTTTAACCTTTTTTACTGTTTCTTCATGTATTACAGTACATTCACAAATATTATCTTCCATATTATTTCTCCTTTACATATGATTATATGTTCATATGTTTATTTTAGTTCATTGTCCCTTTTTTGTCAATAAAAAAACCATAATTAAATAAAAAATCTAATTATGGTTTTAATTTATTTATATTATTATTTTTTCAATTATTTTTATTCTTCATTTACATCTAAGATTGAATACATATCTCTATCATGATTTAATTCGACAATGTTTATTATAACTCCTGTTCCAACAGTTTTGGCACCTAAATCTTTTATTGCTCCTTTTATAGCTTTTACCGTATTTCCTGTTGCATAAATATCATCTATTATATATACTTTTTTACCTTTATATTCATCATTCATAAGTTTAGGTAATGTTAATCTATCTAATCCATATTCTTTTTTATATGAAAATTCACTTTTTACTGTAGTAGGTGGTAATTTACCACTTTTTCTAACAGGTATAAATCCTACACCTAACTCTTTTGCCACAGCTGTTCCAAATAAAAATCCTCTTGCTTCTGGTGATACAATATAGTCTATATCAACATTCTTAGATTTAATTTTTTGTACAAAATTATCTACAATAGATTGGAATATTTCATTATCTAATGTTAATGGTACTAAGTCAATAAATTCAATTCCTTCTATTGGAAAATTTTTTTCAGTTCTAATTGGTAATTCTTTTCCTAATTTATTTCTTAATATCCTCATTTCTCATTCCTCCTATTATTTTCAAAATCATTATATATTATCTATAAAAAAATAGCAATAAACATATAGATTTTTTAAAATTTTATTGATATACTAATTTTATAATTTATATATAAGGAGGAAATTATTTATGCCAACACCACATAATAGTGCAAATCCTGGAGAAATAGCAAAAACTGTAATTATGCCAGGTGATCCATTACGTTCAAAATATATAGCTGAAAATTTCTTAGATGATTATAAACTAGTAAGTGAAGTAAGAAATATATATGCATATACAGGAAGTTATAAAGGTAAACAAATATCTATTATGGCTTCTGGAATGGGAATGCCAAGTATGGGTATTTACTGCTATGAACTATATAAACAATACAATGTAGAAAATATTATTAGAGTTGGATCTTGTGGTTCATATACACCAGGTCTTAATCTTTTCGATATTGTTCTATCAACTACTGTATATAGTGAAGGAAATTATGCCTTAACTTTTAATAACGAAGACTGTCATTTTGTTGAATCAAATTCTGAATTAAATAATATAATTTTAAATAAATCCAAGGAATTAAATATAGATGTTATTTCAGGAAATACACTTTGTACTGATTGTTTTGATTTATATATTAGAGATATTGATAAATTTATGGATAGAATTCCTAAAAACTTTAATCCATTAACAGCTGAAATGGAAGCTTTTTCCCTTTTATATACTGCAAAAGTATTAAATAAAAAAGCCTGTTGCCTTATGAGTGTAGTAGATTCTAAGTATATAGACAACATTGTTACTATTGAAGAAAGACAAACCGCTTTAGATAATATGATAAAACTTGCCTTAGAATCAGCATTAGATATATAAAAAGTTAGTCTCTTAAATAGAGACTAACTTTCATTTTATTTTTTTATTGATAAAATTTTATATTTTAAAATTCCTGCTGGTGCTTCTACTTCTACAACTTGGTTCTTCTTAGCTCCTAATAAAGCTCTTCCAAGTGGAGATTCATTAGATATTTTATTTTCTACTAAATTAACTTCAGTTGATCCTACAATTATATAGTCTATTTTTTCATCTAATTCTTTATCTAGCACTTTAACAGTATTTCCTATTTGTACTGTTTCTGTATCTATATTTTTTTCATCAATTATTTTTGCATATCTTAATTTATTTTCTAATTCAGCTATTTTGTTCTCGTTTTCTGCTTGTGCATTCTTAGCTTCATCATATTCTGAATTTTCTGATAAATCTCCAAAACCTAAAGCTACTTTTATTCTATCAGCAATTTCTGCTCTTTTTTCTGTTTTTAAATAATTTAATTCCTCTTCTAATTTATTATAACCTTCTTGAGTAAGTATAACTTCTTTTTCTTCCATTTTTATATCATCTCCTTCATTTGCTAATGTATATATTACGGCAGAAACTTATTTTTGTCAAGTTTCTGCCGTTTATTTTTTATTTTTATACAAAAACTAATCTTTAATTAAATCTTTTCCATCTTTTAGATAATTAACTCCTGAGAATATAGTTGCAATTGTTTGAGCAATCATTAGAAGTGTAACTACTAAGTTTAATATAAATTGATAGCCTGATAAAGTTCCTTTAAAACATTCACAAAATGCATTTAAATCTATAAATGCTAATATTATTGCAATCATTTGTATTGTAGTTTTTATTTTACCCCATATTGATGCGGCAATTACTTTTCCACCTTTTTCAACAGCTATTAAACGATATCCTGAAACTATAAATTCTCTTGATAATACAATAATTGGAATCCATGCTGGTATTCTTCCCATTTCTACCAACATTAACATCGCTGCCAATACTAAAATTTTATCTGCAATTGGATCTAAAAATTTTCCAAATGTTGTTACTATATTTCTACTTCTTGCAATTTGCCCGTCTAATTTATCTGTTATAGATGCTATTATGAATATAATATCAACTATTAAAAAACTAATCGGTACACCTAAAAATTCTCCTTGTATATTCAAGAAAGGTATTATTACCATAATTGGTACTAATATAATCCTAAATATAGTTAGTTTATTCGGTAGATTCATGTTATTCTCCCCTTACTATAAGTTTATATGATAATTTATTTTAATAATTCAATTGCTTTATCTAATTGTGTATCTTGTTCTCTAGTTATTTCCAACATATTTTCTATATTTGAAGGCAAATCTACCTCTATATCAGGTGTAATTCCTCTTTTATCAATTTTTGTTCTATTTGGTGTTAAATATTCTTCACTTGTAATTTTTATTCCACTACCATCAATAAGTGATAATAATTGTTGAATAACACCTTTTCCATATGTTAATTTCCCTAATAATCTAGCTTTTCCATGTTCTTGTAATGCTGCAGCTAATATTTCTGAAGAACTAGCTGTATTCTCATTTACCATTACAATTGTTGGAATATTTATTATAGGATCTTTTTGTGTTTTCCTTTCCTTTTCATTTCCTTCTTTATCTATTTCATAGAAAATTGTTGATCCTTTATCTAAAATATAATTAGCTATTTTTTCAGCTTCACTAACAATTCCTCCACCATTATTTCTGATATCTATTATTAGTGATTTTGCTCCCTTAGATGCTAATTCTTCATATTTACTTTTGAAATCTTCCGCTGTATTTTGATCAAATGATGAAAATGCAATGTATCCAATATTTCCTTCTAATATTTCTCCTTCAACAGGATTAGTTTTTACAATATCTCTTGTTATAGTAAATGACATAACTTGTGTATCTCTATACACTTCTATTGTAACATCTACTCCTTTTTCTCCTTTTATTTTTTGTGTAATTTCTGTTATTTCTTTACTTGTGCATTCAACTCCATCTACAGATTTTATTACATCATTAGGTTGAATTCCTGCTTTTTGTGCTGGTCCATCTTTTATAGTAGAAACAACTATAACATTATTTGTTTGCTTATCTTGTGTTACCACTATCCCTACACCCACATATTGTCCTTGTATTTCTGATTTATATGAATCCATTTCTTCTTTTGAAATATATTCTGTATATGGATCATTTAATGCTTCAACATATCCTTTTATTGCACCTTCTTCAAGTTCTTCTTCATTTACTGTACCTAGATAATATTTATCAATTATTTTTTTAAATTGTTCTAGTTTATTATCTACAGTTTTTGTATCTTTATCATCAGATAAAAATGTTTTTATTCCTAAAATATTATCAGAATTTCCTACAAAATATGAATACATACATAGTGTTGTTACAAAAAATGTTACAAAAGCAACTAATACAACAAGCATTATAGTTCTATATATTTTTGTAGCTTTAGTACTATTTCTTGTTTTTGATTTTCCAGATACTACTTTAAACTTTTCACTTGAATTTTCTTTTTTCATTTTTTCTCCTCCAAAATATATTTATGCAAATTTTATGGTAAATATGGCATTGGATTTACACAACTTGAATATCCTGAACCTGGTGTTCTTATTTCAAAATGTAAGTGTGGACCTGTAACATTTCCAGTAGCTCCTGATGACATTATTTGTTGCCCTTTTGAAACATTTTGTCCATAACTTACTAAAACACCTGAAGCGTGTGCATAAAAACTATATACATTTTTACCATGATATATCTCAACAAAATTTCCATATGCTCTATTATATCCTGTATCAACAACTTGGCCATCTCCTACAGCATATACTGGTGTTCCTGTTGAAGCTCTAAAATCAACTCCTGTATGATATCCTGAAGACCACATACTTCCAGCCGAACCATAATATGTTCCTATTGATGGATTAGAAACTGGCCATCCAAACCCATATGAACTTGTTCTACCATTTGTTTGTTGTCCACCACCTTGATTACTATTTACATTATTTGCTGCTAATTTTCTATCATATTCTTCTTGCATTCTCTTTATTCTGCTACTAATACTACTTTCATGTGCTTGTAATTCTTCTATTTGTTTTTGTAGTTCTTGTTCACTTTGAGATAATTGACCAACATATGCGTCTTTTTCTGATTTTGCAGCACTTAATTGTGTAGTTGTAGCTTGTTTTGATGCTTTTGCTGTATCTAATTCACTTTTACTATCTTCCAAGTCTTTTTTTGCATTTTCAATAGCTGTTTTTTCTTCTTGAATCTTATTTAAAAACTCTGTATCATAAGAAGCTATTTCTGTAACTAAATAATAGTTAGAAATAAGGTCTGTTAAGCTTTCTGATGACAATATAAAATCCAAATATGATGTTTCTCCAGCCTCATAAGTTGCTATCAATCTTTCATTTAGTAATTTTTCTTGTTTAGAATAATCTTTTTCTTTCTCTTTTATTTTCTTTGTATCTTCTTCTATCTTATTGTTTAAATCTTCAATTTGAGAATTTAAATCAGAAATTTGCTGTTGATATTGTGATATTTGCGTATTTAATTCTTCAACTTGTTTTTGTACAGTTTGTTTTTCTTCTTTTACATCTTGCAGTTCTTCTTGAGTCTTATTTATTTGATTCTTTGTAGAATTTTTCTCTTGTTGTAACTCTTGCTGTGTTACTGCTATTACTATATTACTTTGTATTAAAAATATTACTAATAAAACTATACAAAATATTTTTAATCCAATCTTTTTCATAAGCTTCCTCCCTATATTATTTTATTCATCAGCCTTTTTTTCTGATTCGTTTCCTGGTACTAAACCATTTGTTATATATGGCATTGGGTTTGTTACTACACCATTTATTCTTACTTCAAAATGTGCATGTGCTCCTGTTGAATATCCTGTAGAACCAACTTTTAATACTGGTTGATTTCTAGTTACTGTTTGTCCTACTTCTACTAAGATTTCAGATCCATGAGCATATAATGTGGAAACTCCTCCACCATGATCTATAATAACCATATTTCCATATGCTGCATTGTAACTTGCTTTTGTAACTAATCCATCATTTGCTGCAACAAAGTTTGCCCCCATAGGAGCTCCAACATCAACTCCTGTATGTAATTTATATACCCCTGTTATTGGGTGTGTACGCATTCCATATTTTGATGTAATTCTAGTATATCCAGGAATAGGCCATGCTAACTCTCCACCAATATATTTTGTATCTAATCCTTGTAACGCTAATTGTAATATCTGATTGTTAATTTCCTGAAATCTTTGATTATATTCATCTATTTGTAATTGTATTTCTTTTTCTTGTTCTGATAATTGAGCTGTATAACTCTCTCTAAGTCTTTTAGTATTTTCTAAAATAGCAGCTGTTCTCATCTGTGTTTGTTTAATTGATGCTAATTCTTTTTGACTATTTTCTAATTGCTGTTTTGTTACATTTATCTCGTCTCTTCTTTGTGCCATCTCATCAAGTAATGATATATCGTACTGAGCCATTTCTGTCACTAAGAAATAGTTCGATAAAAAATCAGATATACTTTTTGATGATAATATAACGTCTAGATACTCTGTTTCACCTGCTTCATACATCGCAACAAGTCTTTTTTCTAAAGTATCTTCTTGAGTATTATATTTATTTTCTGCAATATTTAGCTCTTTTTTCACTCCATCAATAGAAGATTGAAGTTCATCTATTTGACCATCTAATTTAGCTACTTCTTCCTGAGATGATGATATTTTTTCATCTAGTTTTTGTACTTGTTGTAGATTTTCAGATAACTCATTTTGAACATCTGTCAAATTTTCCGTAGATTGATTTATTTGATCTTGTAATTTTTCTTTTTCAGTTTGTAAATCATAATCTTCAGCATAAGAGATAATACTAAAACAACTAATGATAAAAGCTAAAATCCCACATAAAATTTTACGCATGATTATGCTCCTTTATACTTTTAAATATTTTCTCATTGAAATTATACTTCCAATTGCACCAATTCCTATTCCTAATAGCATATATACTATAATTATTGAACTAAACATATCTGAGAATGTTACCAGACTCATATTTATTACTTGCATAAATTCTGAGTTTACTAAACTTTCTGCAACCCAAGTATATGCTACTCCAACTATAGTTATTGATATTACACTTGCAAAAATCCCTATTATCATACCTTCAACAATAAATGGCCACCTTATGAAATTATTTGTTGCTCCAACATATTTCATTATAGAAATTTCTTTTCTTCTTGCATGTACAGTTAATTTTATTGTATTTGATATAATGAATATAGAAATTATAATTAATAATATTAAAATTACTCCTGTTATTATTTTTATTCCATTTGCTAGGTTAATCAATGTCTCAACAGTTTCATCTTTACTTGTTATTTTCTTTATATTATCAAATTGACTTATTTGCTCTTGTATTTGTCCACTTAATTTCAAATCTGTTAACGTTACAACATATGATGCCGGGAAAATATTATTTTCTTCAAATCCAGCTAACAAATCTTGTTTTTCACTAAATCTTTCTTTCATTTGATTTAATGCAGCTTCTTTTGATACATATTCTACTTTACTGATTCCACTTAATTGTTTTATTTTTTCTCCAATCTCTTGTATTTCTTTATCTGAAGCATCTGTATTTATAAATACTTGAATTCCTTGAGCAGATTCTACTTGAGCAACAAAATGATTAACATTTTCACCCAAAGCTAAGAAAATACCAAATATAATCATAGTAGCACACATAATCATCAATGATGCACCTGTTGATTTTTTATTTTTAAAAACATTGGAGAAACCTTCTCCTATTAAATATCCGAATCTATTATATTTCAAAGTCATAACCACCTTTTTTATCATCTCTTACTATTACGCCTTTGTCTATTTGAATAACACGCTTTTTCATTTTATCAACAACATCCTTTGCATGAGTTGCTACTACAACTGTTGTACCTCTCATGTTTATATCATTTAACAAGTTCATAATATCCCATGCTGTATCTGGATCTAAGTTTCCTGTAGGCTCATCTGCAATTAACATAGATGGATTATTTACTAAGGCTCTTGCTAAAGCAACTCTTTGTTGTTCTCCACCAGACAATTCATCTGGATACATTTTAGCCTTTCCACTTAATCCTACCAAAGATAAAACCATTGGAACTTGTCTTCTTATATGTCTAGGTGTAGCTCTAACTATATACATAGCATAAGCTACATTATCATAAACTGTCTTATCAGGTAATAAACGGAAGTCTTGAAAAACTACTCCCATACTTCTTCTTAAAAATGGTATTCTTTTTGGTTTTAAGAAAGTTGTATCTTTTTTATTTATTATTATATTTCCAGATGTTGGCTCTTCTTCTTTTAGTATCAGTTTTATTAGTGTTGATTTACCACTTCCTGATGTTCCAACTAAAAAAGCAAACTCTCCTTTTTCTATTACAAAATTAGCATTATTAACAGCTATAGTACCTGTATCATACTTCTTTATTACATTTCTAAACTCTATCATTTTGGTTTCTCCTTATTTCAAAATAATCCCAATTTTACATTCTTATTCTATCATTTCATATCATACCAATAAATGTCCTTTTTTGCAATAGTTTTTGTGTAAAAAATAGTAGAAATTATAACCATTTTAGAATAAAAAAAAGTTTATTATATTTTTATTTTTTTAATAGAAATTTATAAAATATAATAAACTTTTTATTTAATTATTTTTTGATATTTTCTACTATCGATTTAGCATCTATTTTAAAATATTCCAATAATTCATTTGCTTTTCCAGATTTTCCAAAAGTATCTTTTATTCCAAGTCTTTCAAGCTTTGTTGGATATTCTTCTACTAGTACTTCTGCTATTTGTGAGCCTAATCCACCAATTATACTATGATCTTCAACTGATATTAGTCTTTTTGTTTCTTTTGCACATTTAACAATTATTTCTTTATCAATAGGTTTTATTGTATGCATATCAACAACACGAATATCAATACCTTCTTCTTTTAACATTTCTTTAGCTTTAATTGCTTCTGAAACAGTTACACCTGTAGCAAATACTGTTGCATCTGTTCCTTCACCAATTTGTATTGCTTTACCTATTTTAAATTCTTGATTTTCATCATATATTATAGGTGTTGCAAGTCTTGCCAATCTTAAGTATACTGGTCCATGTATTTTTGATATTTCTTCAACTGCCCATTTTGTTTGTGTATCATCAGAAGTTGATAATACTGTCATATTTGGTAAATTCCTCATCAAAGCCAAATCTTCTAGCATTTGATGTGTTGCACCATCTTCTCCTACTGTAACACCTGCATGAGTTGCACATATTTTTACATTTAATTTAGGATAACAAATACTATTTCTAATTTGATCATATGCTCTTCCTGCTGCAAATACTGCAAAAGTACTTGCATAAGGAATTTTTCCACAAGTTGATAATCCTGCTGAAGTTCCCATTAAATCTTGTTCTGATATCCCCATATCAAAAAATCTATCTGGAAATTCTTTTGCAAATAAATCTGTTTTTGTTGCCCCTGATAAATCAGCATCTAATACTACTATATTTTTATTTTTCTTTCCTAATTCAACTAATGCTTCACCATAACTTTGGCGTGTTGCTTTTGTTTCATTCTTCATTGTTTTGCACCTCCTAATTCTAATATTGCTTGATTATATTCATCTTCACTCGGTGCTTTACCATGCCACGAAGCTTGATTTTCCATATATGAAACCCCTTTACCTTTTATTGTTTTTGCAACAATACAAACTGGTTGACCTTTTATATTTTTTGCAACATCCAACGCATCTTTTATTTCTTGTATATTATGTCCATCAATGCAAATAATTTTAAATCCAAATTCTTTGAATTTATTATCAATTGGATATGGACTCATAACATCTGAAATTTTTCCATCTATTTGTAAATTATTGTTATCTACTATTACACATAAATTATCTAATTTATACTTGCTAGATGTCATTGCAGCTTCCCAAATTTGTCCTTCTTGTATTTCTCCATCTCCTAAAATACAATAAACTCTATAATTTTTGTTGTCTAATTTTCCAGCTATTGCCATTCCATTTGCTGCAGATAATCCTTGTCCTAAAGATCCTGTTGTCATATCTACTCCCGGTACATTTTTCATATCTGGATGTCCTTGTAAATTACTATTTATATTTCTAAAAGTTTTCAAATCTTCAACTGGAAAAAATCCCCTATTTGCTAATGTACTATATAAAGCTGGTGAAGCATGTCCTTTTGATAGAACTAATCTATCTCTATCCTCCCATTTTGGATTTTTTTCATCTACATTCATTTCATAGAAATATAATACTGTTAATATATCTGCAACAGAAAGTGAACCTCCTGGATGTCCTGATTTTGCAGTATATACTTCTTCTAGAATTCCTTCTCTTATTATTTTCGCTTTTTCTTGTAATTCATTATTATCCGATATTTTCATAAAATAACTCCTTTCTTTAATTATTTTTTTCTTAACATCAATAACTCATCATTGTTTATTACTATTTCATAAGCTTGATTGTTTTCATCAATTGATTCTATAATTTTATTATAATTATCTTTAATTAGATTATAATCTTCTTCACTAATTCCATCTTTATTATTTTCGCTCTCATTATATTTTTTTGGTAATTCATCATATTTTTTAAACAATATTAAAGCATTATATTCTTTTTGATTTAGCCATTCATCTACTGATACTTCATAATTTACAAATATTTGATTTATATAATATAAATAATCATTTAATATAAATG
Organism: uncultured Clostridia bacterium; assembly: GCA_947625925.1. Classification (GTDB taxonomy): domain Bacteria; phylum Bacillota; class Clostridia; order TANB77; family CAG-508; genus CAG-269. Next base: position 10,767 of record CANQQC010000027.1, read on the forward strand.
TTTTCCACAAAGCCTTTCCTGTATTTTCTACTGCTAAATATTCAATTGTATCTGTTTTTTTCTTTTTATCTCTTATTTGTTTTAATAATTTAACATCTGATTGATTTATAATTTCATCACTTAGTATTTCTTTAATATTTTCAACATATATATTAAAAACATAAAAATCGTTTTTTGTATATATTGAAATAGCAAACATCAATATATATATATATATCAAAAAATATATAATATTCTTAAATATATTTTTCTTATCAATTATTATAATAATTGATTTATATGTAATAGCTATTGCTATTATCCATAATAGAAAATATGATTTATTATAATAATATTCTGATACTATTTCTGCCTTATATCCAATAAATAATGCTATTATAAATAAAATTTCAAGTATTAGCATTTTTAGTATAAATGAATTTTCTTTTTTCTTTCTTTTATAAAAAATATAAAAAATCAAAAATGGTATAAATATTATGAAATTTTTTATATTTCCATTATATATTTCTCCATATGTATTTATTGCTGAAATTGGAATTTGATTTCGTAATATATATGGTCTTATTATAAAATAAAAAACTCCAAAAACACTAGGTAGAATTATTGAATATATTATATACAATATATTTTTATTTTCTTTCTTTAATTCTTTAATCAATATTGCACCATAAACAACAGGAACGAAAAAATAATATGAAAAGAATAAACCTAGATTCAGTAAAAATGACGTTATACACAATGGTACATCAGTTTTTTTGTCTTTTTCATTTATTATTAATAAACCTATTATTATAGCCAATCCTATTGATAAATATTGAAATCCAGATATAGTTGAGTTTATTTGATATCCCAATACAAATACAATTGTAAAAAAGTAAGCTATAATATGTTTATTAGTTTCTTTTTGATTTTTCGTTAATAAACAATAAAATAAAATGCCAGATATATATAAGATAAAAACATCAAACAATTCATATATTTTATAAAAGTCATATTGGTCAATAATTCCAGATAAGCATTTAAATAAAATTCCTACATTTACATATGCTCCTGTCATAAATGAAGAAAGATGATATATACCTAAAAAATCCATATTATTCTTAGCTAATAAATTTGATTTTTCATAGAAATTCATCGCTGTAAAATAATGAACAGACCCATCTGTTATTCCATAATCAACTGAATTAAACCATTTATATTGCATTGAAATAAAAGCCAACATAAAAATTAGTAAAATAAAGCAAAAAATTATATCAGTTTTCTTTATGTAATACTTTTGAATCTTTTTTTCTTTAGATATTTTATATACAAACAATATGTCAATAAATAATAATAGAATTGACAAATTAACAAGTGTACATTTTATATTTAATAAATAAAAAATAAATGTTATAAAAATATGATAACAAATAATTATCAGTACATTAAAGCTTAATGTTAAAATTAAGTTTTTTTCTTTTTCATCTTTTTTTAATAGTAAAATTAAAACGTACGATGATATTAGTAATATCATATATATTATTCCCATTATATTCTCCTTGTTTCATATATTACATTACAGCCTTATTTTATATTTTTATAAAAGTCATGTCAACATTTTTTATTTCACAATCTTATTGTTTTTTTCTTGCCTTTTGCATATAATGTAAAAAAACATAAAGGATGGTGTAATATGTTTGAAAAAACTATTGAAAATTTAAGTAAAGATTTAATCGCTAATACTCAAGAAATTATAAGGATACCAAGTGTTCACTCAGAAAGTAACAATCCTACAGAACCATTTGGAAAAAATGCTTCAAAAGCTTTAGAATACATTTTAAATTTAGGAGAATCTTTAGGTTTTAGAACAAAAAATATTGATGGTTATTGTCGGATATATTGAGTTTGGTGAAGGTGATGAAATTGTTGGAATTATAGGTCATTTAGATGTTGTTCCAGAAGGTGATAATTGGACTTACCCACCTTTTAGTGCTACTATTTCAGATAATAAAATTTATGGTAGAGGCGCTATTGATGATAAAGGTCCTGTCATGGCATCACTATATGCAATGAAAGCAGTTGCAGAAAATTGCAATGTAAAAAAGAGAGTTAGACTAATTTTAGGATTAAATGAAGAAAGAGATTGGAAATGTATTGAATATTACAAAGCTCACGAAGAACTACCTACAATAGGTTTTAGTCCTGATGCAGACTTTCCTTGTATTTATGCTGAAAAGGCTATTGTTAGTAGTTATTTAGATATGAAATATTTACCTAGAAAAGATGAAAAAATCACTATAAAAACAATTGATTGTAATAACAATGCTATAAATGTAGTTCCTAAATTTTGTAAAGTTATTTTAAATATAAATCCTCAAAAAGTTTCAATATATGATTTTATAGTATACACTCAAAATTTAATTTATGAAAATAACTATAATATTGATATAGTACAACTAGATGATAAAACTATATCAATAACATCTAATGGAATTCAAGCACATGCTGCACATCCTGAATTAGGAGATAACGCTATATCTAAAATAATAGTTTTATTAAACAATATATTTAATGAATATGAATGTAATTTGGAAATTTTGGATTTTTTCACTCGCTTTATAGGGACTAAATATACTGGAGAAGATATGGATTTGAATTTTGAAGATGAATCTGGTTATCTAACATTAAATACTGGGGACTTTAAATTAGAAGATTCTAAAATAAAAATAGGTATGAACTTGCGCATTCCTGTTCATACAGATTTGGAACTTGTTGAACATACTTTTAAAAAGCATTTATCTTCATATCCTTTAATTAGTTTTAAGACTACAAAATATCAAGCTCCTTTATATATTCCAAAAGATAATCCTTTAATAAAAACTCTATGTAACATTTTTAACGAGGAAACACATTCAAACTGTGAACCTATAGCCATTGGTGGTGGTACTTTTGCTAGAGCTTTTGATAATTGTGTATGCTTTGGAACTAATTTCCCAGGTCATGTTGATTTATGTCATCAAACTGATGAATATATTGAAATAGAAAATCTAATACTTGCTTGTAAAATATATGCACGTGCAATTTATGAATTATGTGAAAAATAGTTTTTAAAAATAAAACAAAGGCGATTTCATTTCTGAAATCGCTCCTTTTATTTATAAATAAAAGCCCCGCCTTAGCCGTAAGATGTCTGAATTTTTAAGGACCTGCTCCTAAAAACAGGTGGGTGCCTACCATAATACTCATGGGCTTCTCACTATATAATGTGAGCTTGCACGCCATATTCTGAGATCGGCCCCTCTTAATGTGTGTTGGTTCTAAAAATTCTTTCTGTACGTACTACGCAGGGTCTTTTGCTTACTTATATATTATTATAATTTTATCATTTTTATTCTTGTTTTTCAACTTTTCTTAATTTGTATTTTTTTCCATTTTTACCAATCTATGCTTATTTTCTCTTTTTTTCAATAGTTTTCTTATTATTTTAACACTATGGTTCCATAGTCGTTCCCAAATCTGATACTAACTGTTCATTACCATCTTGATCATAGTATTTAAGTTCAAGATTATCAGTTAAAATGTATACATCTTTTTTATTTTCTCCTACTCCATACTCACAATCTGTTGAATCTAATAATTTATTTACATTAATTTTATTTTCTTCATTTATATATGCTTTATCTTTCAAAAATTTTATAAATTCACTTTTACTTACATATGTAGTTTGCATTGTCATTAAAGCATCTGACACATTACTATCAATACTTTTTTTAGTTGCCGTTATTACTTGATTTATTTGTCCATCATTATTAGTTACCGTTGAAATAACAACTCCAGCTAATATCAATAGAATAATCAAAGTAACCGCTACTGTTATCAGAGTAACTCCTCTTTGCTCTCTCATATTATTCCTCTCTTCTTTTCTTTTGATGTCTTAATTATATATTTTTTGCTATTTTTTTTCAATGCTTTTTTAAAATTTTATAATAACTATTTTTATTATAACTTTTTTCTATTAAAAAGCATATATTTTAATAGAATTTTATTGACATGTTGATAAAATAAATATATTATTTTGTTAACATATTTTTCAAAATTAAGGAGGGGTACACACAATGCAAAAAAATTATAAAGTAGCTATTGTCGGTGCTACTGGAGTTGTTGGAAGAACAGCACTTAAGGTTTTAGAGGAAAAGAACTTTCCTAATGTTTCATATATTTTATTTTCATCTGATAGATCAGCTGGAACTAAAATAGAATTTTTAAATAAAGAATATATTGTCTATGAATTAAAAGAATCTTCTTTTGAAATAGGCTTTGATTATGCTATTTTCTGTGCTGGAGGAAATACTGCAAAAAAATATGCACCTATCGCTGTTGCTAATGGTTGTATTGTAATTGATAATAGTAGTTTCTATAGAATGGACAAAGAAGTTCCTTTAGTTGTTCCTGAAGTAAATCCTGAGGATATAAAAGAGAATAAAGGAATAATAGCAAATCCAAATTGCTCAACTATTCAAGCAGTTGTACCATTAAAACCTTTAGATGACAAATATTGTATCAAAAGAATTGTATACTCTACATATCAAGCTGTTTCTGGAGCTGGTAGAGAAGGAATTGAAGATTTAGAAGAAAAAAATGATGGAGACAAATTAAAAAAATTCCCTTATGCAATATATAATAATTGTTTGCCACATATAGATGTTTTTATGGATGATGATTATACAAAAGAAGAACATAAAATGATTGATGAAACAAGAAAAATTTTGCATAGACCGGATTTACCTATTACTGCCACAACAGCAAGAGTTCCAGTTTTAAATTCTCATAGTGAATCTATTAATATTGAATTTGAAAAACCTTTTGAACTTTATGACGTAAAAGTTCTTTTAGAAAATTATCCAGGAATTATTGTAATGGATAATCCAGAAAAAGAAATCTATCCTATTGCAACAAAAGCTAATGGTCATGATGAAGTTTATGTTGGAAGAATAAGACGTGATTTTAGTGTTGAAAATGGTCTAAATATTTGGGTAGTTGCTGATAATTTAAGAAAAGGTGCTGCTTCAAATGCTATCCAAATATTAGAAAAGTTACTTGATAATAATTAATA
>CANQQC010000028.1 GCA_947625925.1 uncultured Clostridia bacterium
TCTAAAAAAATAGAGTCTTTATACCTAAAATCTACAAGAGGAAAAGGAAGAGTTTTTAAAAAAGTATATAAACTTGGTGAAACATATAATAAATTAGGAATTACCAGTCCAATATATGAATTAAATAAACTTTCAAAAAATAAAGTACTTGAATTTATTAAGAAAAACAATTATGACATTGTAATATGTTCTCATTTGTTTCCATCAATGGCAATTACCCATATAAAAGATTGTGGATATAATATAAAATTAATTAATGTTGCAACAGATTATACATATATTCCTTTTTGGAATGAAACAGATCCAAATTATTTTGTAATTCCACATAAATCTTTAAAAGAAGATTTTATAAATAAGGGAATAGAAGAAAAAGTTTTATTACCAATTGGAATCCCAGTATCTACAAATTTTCAAAAAAAGGAAAGTACTTTATCTTTAAAAAAGGACAAGCCGAATGTCTTAGTTACTTCTGGAAGTATGGGATTTGGAAATGTAAAAGATATTGTAAAAAGAATTTTAGAAAAGATTGATTGCTATGTAATTGTCCTTTGTGGTAATAATAAAAAATTAGAAGAAAAGTTACTGAATATCAAGAATCCTAACTTAATAGTCCATGGTTTTGTAAATAATATGAATGATTATATCAAAGAATGTGATGTTGTTTTAACAAAACCAGGTGGACTAACAAGTACAGAAGTAGCAGTTTTAAATAAACCTATGGTGCATATTATGCCAATACCAGGAGTAGAAAACTATAATTCAAATTTTTTTTCAAAAAATCATTTAAGTATTGTATGTAATACAATTGATGAAATAATAGAAAACACAAAAATATTACTAGAAGATAAATATCTTCAAAAAGAAATAATCAAAAATCAAGAAAGAGTAATTTATAAAGATTCTGCAAAAAAATTAGTAGAATTAATAAAAGAACAAGGAAAAAATTATTCACAAAAAACAGTTCCTAATATGAGAGAGGAGAATAAGAATGAAATTAAGTATAGATATGAAAAACAAAAAAGGCTCTTTAGATTCTGATGTTGAAAAATTAGTTGAAAAAAGTATGGATTTACATGAGAAGGACTGGAAAGATAAGTTTAGTACAAAACATATCGCAAAAAAAGAACTACTAGAACTTCAACATAAACAAAAAATTGAAATTGAGGAACAAAACAAAACTAAAAAGAATTGGATTCAAAAAATAATTGAAGAAAATAGAAAAACTAAAAAACTAGAATTAGAAGATAGAAGAATAAGAGAAGAAGCAGAAAGAATAGAAGCAAAAAAATTAATTAAAATTAAAATAATATTTACAATAATACTAGGAATATTAGCAATTGCATTCTTTACTATAGGTTCTCTTCTTGGTTATGCATCTGGAGATCCCAATTCAGGTTGGCATGCACTTTCAGTACTAGGTATTATTATTGGACTAGCAATAAGTTTTATTTGGCTTCCAGGAAATGAATCTAAAAAGAAAAAATAATATGATGTAATTACTTTTGGGTTTTCATCACCTAACATTTTTATAAAAAATAAAACATAATAGATGAAATTTAAATTTATCTATTATGTTTTATTTTAACTATTTTTAAATTGTTCAAATTGTTCTATTTTGTTTCCTCTTAAGAAATCTTGTATACTCATTTTTCTAGCATTTTCTCCTTGTATTTGTATTACTTTTAATATACCTTGTTTTGTCTTTATAAATATACCTTCCTTACTATCCGAAATAAGAACTGTTCCATTTTTATAATCGTCTATATTTTCTATATCTCTATTAGCAACATCTACTTCCCAAAATTTAATTTTCTTTCCATTTAGATATGTGTAGGCTCCCATTATTGGATTTAATCCTCTAACTAGATTCTTTATTTCTTGTGCTGTTTTATTTTCCCAATCTATTTTTGACATATCTTTATTTAACATTGGAGCTAAAGAAGCTTTATTTTCATCTTGTTTTTCTCTTTTTGCAGTTCCTTTACTAATTTCATCTAAAGTTTCAACTAATATTTCCCCACCAATTTTAGAAAGTCTATCCCATAATTCTCCTGTTGTTTCATTTTCTCCTATTGACACTTCTTTTTTTAATATCATATCACCAGTATCCATACCAATATCCATATACATTGTTGTAACACCTGTAGTTTTTTCTCCATTTAATATTGCCCATTGTATAGGTGCTGCCCCTCTATATTTTGGAAGTAATGATCCATGTACATTTATGCAACCTTTTTTTGGAATATCAAGTATACTCTTTGGTAATAACTTTCCATATGCTACAACACATATTATTTCTGGTTCTAATTTTTTTATAATATTTAATATTTCATCATTATTCTTTACTTTTTCTGGTTGATATACTGTTAGTTTTTTTGATATTGCAAATTCTTTTACAGGTGTAGGTATCATTTTCATACCTCTTCCTTTAGGTCTATCTGGATTTGTTATTACTGCAACTATTTTATGACCTGCATTATATATTGCTTCCAAACTATCTTTTGCAAAATCAGGTGTTCCCATAAAAACAATTCTCATACACATTCTCCTAATTTATTTTTTTCCTTCTTCTTCAGGTTCAACATATTCTAATGTTCCTGGTATAATTTTATCTATAAATACTTCTCCATTTAAATGGTCAACTTCATGGCAGATTGCTTGTGCTAATAATTCCTTTGCTTCGACTCTTATTGTATTTCCCTCTATATCAATAAATTCAGCAGTTACTTCTTCAGGTCTTTTTACCTTAGCAAATTTATTAGGAAAGCTTAGGCATCCTTCTTCTAATTCTACTTCTCCTTTTGTTTTTATTATTACTGGATTAATCATAGCTATAGGTCCACTTCCATCGTATAGATCTATAACTATAACTCTTTTTAAAATTCCAACTTGAACTGCTGCTAATCCTACACCATTATATTTATGCATTGTTTCTATCATATCATCAATTAAAGTTCTAATCTTTTCATCAATTACATCTACTTGTCTTGATTTCTTTGATAGAATTTCATCTCCTTCTAATCTTAGATTTCTTATTGCCATTTCTTACCTCCCTATACCATATTATTTGGATTTATATCAATTGTAACTCTTATATCTTTTTGATTCATTTTATATATTTTATTCAAACAACTATTTAAAACATTATTTGCCTCTTTGTTCATAGTACCTTTTATTATTATTCTCCATCTATATTTATTTTGTATTTTATCAATTGGTGATGGCATTGGTCTTAGTACATTAAATTTTTCTAATTCTTTTTTTTCTTTAAGATATTTATACACTCTGTTTGCTAGTTTTATCATTTTTACGTCATTTATACTACTAAAACTAATTACTATTATATCGCAAAAAGGTGGGTATTTCAACTGTTGTCTTAAAGCCTTTTCTGTTTCATAAAATTTTTGGTAATCTTGTTTTTGTGCACATTGTATACTAAAGTTTTCAGGATTATATGTTTGAATTATTACTTTTCCCTCTTTTTCTCCTCTACCTGCTCTTCCTGCAACTTGTGTTAGAGTTTGAAATGTTCTTTCATTTGCTCTGTAATCATCTATATTCAATGAACTATCTGCAGCAACAGCCCCAACTAATGTAACATTTGGAAAATGATGTCCTTTTACTACCATTTGTGTTCCAATTAGAATATCAATATTTTCATTTTTAAAAGATTCTAATATTTTTTCATGAGAATTCTTTTTAGTTACTGTATCTATATCCATTCTAATTGTTTTTATTTCTGGAAATTGCTTTTTAATTTCTTGTTCAAGTTTTTGCGTTCCTGTTCCAAAATATCTTATCTTATTACTATTACATTCTGGGCATGTTGTAATTAATGGTTCTTCATATCCACAATAGTGACATTTTAGTTTTCCCTCATATTTATGATATGTTAAACTTATATTACAATTCTTACATTTTGCAGTATACCCACATTCTCTACACATTATAAATGTTGAAAACCCTCTTCTATTTAAAAATAAAATTGTTTGTTCTTTATTTTTTATGTTTTTTTCGATTGATTGATATAACTCGTTGCTTAACATAGAACGATTTCCATTTGCTAATTCTTGTTTTAAATCTATTATTTTTATTTTAGGAAGACTTGATTTATTTGCTCTTTTAGTTAATTCTAATCTTTCAATTTCACCTATTTCTGATTTATAGTATGTTGAAATTTCTGGTGTAGCACTTCCTAAAATTAAAGGGCAGTTCTCTTCTTTTGCTATTTTTTTCGCAACTTCTTTAGCTTGATATTTTGGCGTAGTTTCAGATTTATATGAACTATCATGCTCTTCATCAATTATTATTATACCTAAGTTTTTTAGTGGAGCAAAAATTGCTGATCTAGCACCTATTACAATTTTTGCTTTTTCATCTTTTATTCTATTCCATTCATCATGTCTTTCTCCTACACTAAGCTTACTATGTAAAACTGCTATTTTTTCTTTTCCAAATCTAGCAATAAATCTATTTATTATTTGTGGTGTTAATGAAATTTCAGGTACAAGCATTATTGCTGTTTTATTATCTGATATAACTTTTTCAATTAGTTGTAAATATATTTCAGTTTTTCCTGAACCAGTTACACCAAATAGCAAAAATTCTTTAAACACTTTTATTGATTCTATTATTTTATCAAAAGCTTTTTTTTGCTCATTTGTTAATGTTAACTTTTGAGTTTTTTTAATTTCTTTGTTTATAAGTGGATCTCTATCTATTCTCTTTTCTATTATTTCTAAATATCCATTTTTTACTAAAGTATTTACAACACCTCTTGTACAATCTGTAAACATCTCAATTTCTGATACCATACATCCAGGATTATCTATTATGAATTTTAATACTCTTTTTTGTTTTTCTGTTTTTATATTTCCTGTTTCAATATCAAATTCTAATTCTTCTATTTCTTTTTTAGGATATACTAAATTTATCTTTTTTTCTGAAATTCTATTTTCTCTATTTTTATTTCTAGTTCCTGGCGTTAACATTAACTTTATACAATCAGATACATTGCAATAATATTCTTTTGCCATCCATTTTGCTAATTCTATTTGTTTATCAGTTAAATTATCTTCTATTTTTATTATTTCTTTTACTTTAAATTCTGACTTATCTTTTATCCCAACAACATATGCTTCTTCTGGAGTTTTAAAGTTTGCAAAAGGAACCAAAACTTTACTACCAATAATTATGTAGTCTTCTAGTTGTTTTGGTATTTTATAATCAAAAGTTCTGTTTAATTTTTTAGCTGTTGAATTTATGATTACTTCTGCTATCATTACTATACCTCCAAAGTTAGTATATCAAAACTATACAAAAAAATCCAGTATTTATACTGGATTACTTGTCTTCTAACCATTTTTTATATTTTTTTATAATCATATTGGCAACTTTCTCAGGTGTTAAGTTTGTAGTATCTATTATTAAATCGTAATTAGCTTCATCTTCTTTATGAACTTTGTATATTTTCCAATATCTTTCATTTTCTAGTTTATATCTCTCTATCATATCTGCCTTTTGTTCTTCAACTGTAGCAAATTTTTCTGTATTTTTCCTTTTTGAATCATAGAAAGCTCTTTTTGCAGCCACATCAATATCTACTTTTAAATAGACTTTAAATGATTCAGGAACAGCATACCATCCTAGTCTTGCATCAATTACAAATTCTTCATTTTCTCTTGCATATTCTGCAGCACTATTTTCAATTTTCCTATCAATTTCTGGATGTAAATTTACATATTTATTAAAAGCTGTGACATCCATCCCAGCTTCTTGTGCTAATTTTCTAAAATATTCTCCATTTTTATATATACCATAGTGTAATTTTCTTGTTAGTATTTCTGATACTGCACCCTTTCCACTAGCTAGTTCTCCACCTAGAGATATTATACGTTTTTTAGACATTATTATTATTCTCCTTGTCCTTCTTCAACTTCTGTTTCTTCTGTTTCTTCTTCTACTGCTTCTTCTCCTTTTTCTATTTTTACTTTTCCTTCTGCAATTTCATTTGCTGCTAATGTTACGTTACTCTCTTCTTTTACATCTGTTAAAACTGGTGATCCATTTGCTATTTGTCTTGCTCTTTTTGATGTCATAATTACTAATTCATATCTATTATCTGCTTTCTTTAGTAATTCAGTAACACTTGGCTTTTCTATCATCTTTTAATAACCCCTTCCTTACTTATTCTTTATTTATTTGACTCTCTTTTTCTTCTTGAGTAATATCTTTATCTAATCTACCAGCTACAGTTTCTGGTTGTACGGCAGATAATATTGTATGACCTGAATCCATTATTAAAACAGCTCTTGTTCTTCTTCCATATGTAGCATCTACTGCTGTTTTATTATCTTTTGCCTCTTGAATCAATCTTTTAATTGGTGCTGATTCTGGACTTACAATTGCAACTATTCTTTCTGCAGATACTATATTTCCAAATCCTATATTTACTAATTGCATACTTTAACCACTTCCTTCTTTATTCTATATTTTGAACTTGTTCTCTTATGTCTTCTATTCCGTGTTTTTATAGTGATTACACTATTTGTAATCTCCAAATTGTTTGCTTTTGAACCAATTGTATTTGTTTCTCTATTCATTTCTTGTATTAAGAAATCAATTTGTTTTCCAACAGCTTCATTTGTATGCAATAAACATTTAAGTTGTACAATGTGACTTTTAAGTCTTGTCACTTCTTCTTCAATAGAACATTTATCTGCGTAAATTACAACTTCTTGTGCTAATCTTGATTTATCAATATCTTCAGTTTTTAGTAGCTCTTTAATTCTATCTTCTAATTTTACTACATATTCTTCAATAAGTCCAGTAGAAAGAGTAGAAATTTTGTCAATTTTTTCTTCTATCTTATCAATTCTTTCTACTATGTCTGCTGCCATTTTTTCTCCTTCAACTTTTCTCATTGAAATCAAATTGTCTATTGCAGTTTCAACTACTTGTTTTATTTCTTCTTTTATTTTGTCATCATCTTCTTTATTGCTTATTTGTAAAACATCTGGTAGTCTTGAAATTTCAGTCACTTCAATATTTGCATTTATGTTTTCTTCCTGAGCTAAATTTTTCAATTCACTAATATATATTTTTGCAATTTCTTTATTTATTTTTATATCTTTTCCTTCAGAGCTATTATTATTAAAAGTAATAAAGATATCTATTTTTCCCCTTCTTAGTTTTGTAGTTACTATTTTTCTAACTTCTTCTTCTAAATAACTTATACTTCTTGGCATTCTAATATTAACATCTAAATATCTATGGTTAACACTTTTAATTTCTACTTGATATTCTCTTTCATTTATATCTAAAGTGCTTTTACCATATCCTGTCATACTTTTTATCACTTTATTATACCTCTTTTATTTCATTCTTTTAGCTTTATTAGCTGATTTCACTCTTGTTCCTGTCATTTTTTTCCTCTTGTTTTTATTGTTGTTTTTTGTTGTACTTTGCTCTTTTTTTGCTTGTCCTTTTGTTTTTGATTTATTCGATTTTGTGTTATTTGTTGTTTTTTTATATTTTTGTGTTTTTGGTTTTTTATTTTGAGTTTCTATATTTCTTCTTTTTTTAGCTTCTTTTTTTAATGGTTCATCTTTTACTATTTCTGATATATCACTAAAGTCATCCAAGTATTGTTTTTTTCCTATTGTATATATAACTATTGATTTAAACACATAATATATTGCTATTATGTATGATGATGTCAACATATATACTCGAAAATCATATTTAAACATTGAAATAATATGCATTGCAGATAATGTATGTCCTGATAATACAAGCATTTCTATTCCATGTACGGCACGATATCCATCTCCACTTTTGTATGCTTGTTCTATAAAGATAATGCCTAGGACTAGAAATGTTCCAGAAAATATCTTTATATCTCCTATCAACCTTTGTAATTGCATTTTTTCATGAGCAATATTTAAAATAAAAAAATATAGGATAATCATTGCTGCAATTACAATATTTTTAAATACCTTTTTAAATATTTCTTGAGAAATTTCTTTAGGTATTTTTTTATCTTCAAAATCTGCTTTTGCTGATTTCTTTGTTCCCATATTGGTTTCCTCCTATTTTACTAATTATACCATAATTTAGGATATTGTCAATTAAAAAAATTTGAACATTCTGACAATTTCACTATGCTTTTTATAATAATTTTTAACCATAAAAAAAAGAATTTAATAAAATATTAAATTCTTTTTTAATTCTTAATAGTTTTCTGCTTTTATTTCAAAATATGCTTTTGGATGAGCACATACTGGACAAACTTCTGGAGCTTCTTTTCCAATTACAATGTGTCCACAGTTTCTACATTTCCAAATTTTATCACCATCTCTGCTGAATACTAGTCCATCTTCAACATTTTCTAATAATTTTTTATATCTTTCTTCATGTTCTTTTTCTATTTTTCCTACTTCTTCGAATAAGAATGCTATTTTATCAAAACCTTCTTCTTTAGCTTCTTTAGCCATTCTGTCATACATATCTGTCCATTCAAAGTTTTCACCTTCAGCAGCAGCTTTTAAATTTTCAGTTGTAGGTCCAATTTCTCCACCTTGTAATAATTTGAACCATATTTTAGCATGTTCTTTTTCATTATCAGCTGTTTCTTGAAAAATTGCTGCAATTTGTTCATATCCTTCTTTTTTAGCTTTACTTGCAAAATAAGTATATTTATTTCTAGCTTGAGATTCTCCTGCAAAAGCCTCCATTAAATTTTTTTCTGTTTTTGATCCTTTTAAGTCCATTTCTATTCCTCCTTGTTAATAATTTTATATATTAAAATACACAAGTAATCCACCAATTAAAGCTATTAAAAATCCAAGTAGCTTTAATCCTAAACTTCCTTCATTTTGATCGCCAAAACCAAAGAATTTTTTGGTAATACTACGTGCATCATAAACAAACATCACTCCGTATGCTACTAAAATTACTCCTATAAGTTTTAGTATAATTTCTAACATATTTTTCTCAACATCCTTTTTCTTATAAATCTTACTTCCTTTTTTATAAAAAGTCAAGCATAATTGTCACAAATCAAAAATTATTTTATATTTCTATTCTATTTAAAAACTTATCTTTAATCAATTTTTTTAATTGATAGTTTTCTGGTTTTTCAAGTTTTGGATCATCTGATATTATTTTTATTGCCACACTTTGAACAGATTTTAATATCGGTATATCTTCAAACAGATTTGCTATTTTAAATTCTGGTAAACCATGTTGTGCAGTTCCAAAAAAGTCTCCTGTTCCTCTTAACTCTAAATCTTTTTCTGAAATTATAAATCCATCATTTGTATCACACATAACTTTCATTCTCTCTCTTATTATTTCTCCGTTTCCCTCATAGCGTAATACACAATATGATTTATATTCTCCTCTTCCTACTCTTCCTCTTAATTGATGTAATTGTGCAAGTCCAAATCGTTGAGCATCTTCTATAACCATAATATTTGCATTTGGAACATCAACACCAACTTCAATTACTGTTGTAGAAAGTAAAATATCTATTTCTCCATTTTTAAACTTTTGCATTATTTCATCTTTTTGTTTCGGTCTCATTTTACCATGTAAATATTCGACTCTATATTCTTTAAAAATATCTTCTTTATATTTTTTATATAATTCTTCAACAGATTTCAAATCTGATTCTTCACTTTCTTCAACCAATGGACATACTATATATGCTTGTCTACCTTCTTCAATTTGTTGTTTTACAAAATTATTGATTCTTTCTGTTTTTGATTTCGTAACAGCAAAAGTATCAACTTTTTTTCTATTTGGTGGTAATTCATCAATAATTGATATGTCCAAATCACCATAAAGTATAAGTCCCAATGTTCTTGGTATTGGTGTTGCAGTCATTATTAAAACATCGGGATTTTCACCTTTTTCAACAATTTTAGAACGTTGTTTCACTCCAAATCTATGTTGCTCATCAGTTACAACCAAACCTAGTTTTTTAAATATAACATTATCTTCTATTAAAGCATGTGTTCCAATTATAATATCAATTTTTCCATTTTCTAATTTTTCTAATATTTCATCTTTTTGACTTTTCTTTATTCCAGATATTAGTAATTCACATTTAATCCCCAAATTATCAAAGTACTTTTTAAAATTCTCTAAATGCTGTGTTGCAAGTATTGCTGTAGGTGCCATAATAGCAGCCTGATATCCTGATTTGACTGCTTTATATGCTGCACACATAGCTACAACTGTTTTTCCAGACCCAACGTCTCCTTGTAATAGTCTATTCATGGGTCTATTAGATTCCATATTTTCATCTATTTCTTCTAATACTCTCAATTGAGCTTTTGTTAATTTAAATGGTAATTGATTTATTATATCAGACATTTTTGCATCTCTATCAAATTTAATACCATCTATTTCATTCATATAGTTGTTTTTTAATTCTAAAAGAGCTAATTGAACTGAAAGTAGTTCTTCAAATACTAATCTTTTCCTTGCATCTTTTATATCTTCATAACTTGAAGGCATATGAATATTTTTTATTGCAGTATTTATATCTTCTAAATTATATTCTTTTAATAAATAATTTGGTAAAGTTTCTGGTAATTCTTCACTAACCTCTTTTAAACCATTTTCAATAATTCTTCTAAGTGTATTTTGAGATAATTTATATGTTAACGGATATATAGGAATTATTTTTCCTGTATTATTTTTCTTTTCTTCACTATCAAACACAGGAGATGATATAGTTATTTTTCCATTTACATTATTTATTTTTCCATATAATCTATATTTTTGTCCTATTTTAAATTGATTCTTTAAGTAACTTTGGTTGAACCATATTGCTGTAGCACTTGAAGTTTCGTCTCTAACTATTAATTTAAACATAGTTTTTCCTTTTAGACGTATTTGTGCCATCTTGTTAACTGGTACAACTTCTACTAATGCTTCTTCTCCATCAATACATTCATATAACTGTTTTACTTTACTTCTATCTTCATAATTTCTAGGATAATATGTTATTAAATCTTCTAATGTATTTATTCCTAATCTATTTAATTGTTGTACTCTACTAGGTCCAACTCCTTTTACATATTTTACATCTTTTCCTAGCTCCACATTTTCCTCCTTATATTACTTTCCATAAAGTAAAATTCAAACTATCTGAGCTTACTAATTTTATATCTATTCCTTCATAATTTCCTTCAATTGCATCACTTATTGATACTCCATGTAAATGTCCATATATGCACTTTGTTACATTATATTTTTTCATTACTTCTATAAATGGAGACTTTATATTATTTTGTATATTATAGTTTGTAATTGGAGGATAATGAATATTTACAATAATTGGTTTATTATCTCCATATTTTTTAATTCCATCTTTTAGTGATAATTCTAATCTTCCAACTTCTCTTTCAACAAGTCTTTTGTCTTCTGCCTCTTCTGATTGTGTCCAACCTCTTGTTCCAGCAATTATATTTCCATCATATTCATAACTGTTATTATGTATAAAATCAATATTTTCGAAATTCTTTTCTTTTAAATATTTTCTCATTCTTGTTAAAGTTGTCCACCAATAATCATGGTTTCCTTTTAATAATAATTTTTTCCCTGGTAGTTTATTTATATAGCTAAAATCTTCAAAAGTATTTTCTAAATACATAGACCACGAAAAGTCACCTGGTAATAATACCAAGTCGTTTTCATTAACATTTTTAAGCCAATCATTTTTTATTTTTTCTTCATGTCCTTCCCATTTCTCTCCAAATATATCCATTGGCTTATTTTCGTGGAAAGATAGATGTAAATCTCCTATTGCATAAATAGCCATTTTTTCTCCTTTATATTTTTAAATTAGGTATAGCATTTAATTCTAAATTGTTTGTTTTACCATTTATATAATTATAATAACCTGCTGAAGCAATCATAGCAGCATTATCTGTACATAATTTTATATCTGGTGTATATACTTTTATACCTTCCTTTTCAAGTTTTAAAAATTCATTTCGTATGTATGAGTTTGCTGAAACTCCTCCACCTAATACAAGTGTTTTTATACCAGTTTGTTTTATTGCTTTTATTGTATTTTCAACTAATATTTCAGTTACTGTTTTTTCAAAACTCAAACATAAGTCAGCTTTATTAACATCAGGATTTTTATGATGTAGATTTATTACAGCAGTTTTTATCCCACTAAAACTAAAATCTAAATTTTCAAAATGTGTTTTAGGTAATTCTATATTAGCTTGTCCTTCTT
This sequence comes from uncultured Clostridia bacterium, assembly GCA_947625925.1. Lineage (GTDB taxonomy): Bacteria > Bacillota > Clostridia > TANB77 > CAG-508 > CAG-269. Next base: position 12,260 of record CANQQC010000028.1, read on the forward strand.
TTGCTAGTTTGTCAACTTTAGGTCCACCTGGATATCCCAATCCTACTACTCTTGCTACTTTATCAAAAGCTTCACCTATAGCGTCATCTCTTGTTTTTCCAAGTATTTCAAATTCAGTATAATCTTTTACATAAACTAATTGAGTGTTTCCTCCTGATACTAGTAAACATATAAATGGTGGTTTTAATTCATTATATGTTATATAGTTTGCTGCAATATGTCCTTCAATATGATTTACCCCTACAAGTGGTTTATTAAGAGCATAGCTTAAAGCTTTTCCATATGATAATCCAACAAGAAGTGCTCCTACTAATCCTGGCCCATAGGTTGGAGTAATTACATCTATATCTTCAAATGTTACTTTTGCTTCTTCTAGTGCTTTTTTTGTAACACGTGAAATAGCTTCTATATGATTTCTAGAAGCTATTTCTGGCACAACTCCACCATATTTCTCATGGATTGGAATTTGCGTATCTATTATATTAGATAAAATTATTCTACCATTTTTCACTACTGCTACAGAAGTTTCATCACAACTTGATTCAATTCCTAATGTTAATATATCTTTCATTATTACTCCTTTTATTTCGATTATATTCCAAATATCAATCTTCCTATATCTAAGAATGAATTTGTAATCCATCCTATAGCAGGTGTTATTATATCTCCTGCTAATCCTGAAATCCAAAGTATGATAAATACTAAATAAAATATTTGCTCATTATTTTCAAACCATTCTTTTGCTTTATATGGCAAAAAAGGTTTTATGATTTTTGATCCATCTAAAGGTGGTAATGGAAGTAAGTTAAACACTCCCAACCCTATATTTATTGAAACTGCTGCTCCAATAATATTTATTAATATACTTCCTATTGTAGAAGTCGTAATAAATACATAAGCAAATTTTCTAAGTGCAAAATATATCAATGTAAAAACAAATGCTAAGATTATGTTTATTGCAGGTCCTGCAACTGATACAATTGCTTCACCTTTTTCCATTGATATTTTTCTTGTATAATTTGTTGGATTAACATGTACTGGTTTTCCCCATCCAAATCCTGCTATCAAAAGCATTAAAGTTCCAATTGGATCTAAATGGTCTACTGGATTAAGACTTAATCTTCCTTCATCTTTAGCTGTATTATCTCCCAATTTGTATGCAGCTAATCCATGAGCATATTCATGAAATGTTATCGCAATCAATACTCCTGGTGCACTTACCAATATACTAATTAAAAGATCTGTATTTGATATCAATCTTAAAATAGTAACTCCTAATAGCACTCCAATTATTATATTTATCGTTCTTCTGTCAAATGAAAATCCAAACATAAAATTCTCCTTTTCGTTATATGTTATTTTTGTTTTAATCTTTTTATTTCAATCATAAGCATCTTAATTGAAATTATTACAGCAATTATTGACGGTAGGAATATAGGAAACCTTCCAATTTAGTTCAACGGTTTCATTGTAGGAAATAGTAATACATCTCTAATTGATGCTGAATTTGTAAGTAACATAATTAATCTATCTAATCCTATTCCCATTCCTCCTGTTGGTGGTAAACCAATTTCTAAAGCTTGAATAAAGTCTTCGTCCATCATTCCAGCTTCTTCATCACCAAGTGCTTTTGCTTCAACTTGTTTCTTGAATCTTTCATATTGATCAATTGGATCATTTAATTCTGAATAAGCATTTCCATATTCTCTTCCACCGATAAATAATTCAAATCTTTCAACTAATTCTGGATTATCTTTCTTTCTTTTTGTTAAAGGTGATATTTCAACTGGATAATCCATTACAAATGTTGGTTGAATTAATGTTTCCTCAACAAAAGTCTCAAAGAATTCATTTATTATATGACCTCTTGTATTTTTTATTTCTTCATATTCTACACCTTTTTCTTTTGCTATAGCTTGTGCTTCTTCATCTGTCTTAATTGTATTGAAATCTACTCCTGTAACTTCTTTTATACTATCTATCATTGTGATTTTTTTCCATCCTGGTGTTAAGTCTATTTCTGCTCCATCATATGATATCTTTGTTGTTCCTAATACATTTTGAGCTACTGTTGAAATAAGGCTTTCTGCAATATTCATCATATCATTATAATCTTCGTATGCTGAATAGAATTCCATATTTGTAAATTCTGGATTATGTTTTATATCCATTCCTTCATTTCTAAAGTTTTTACCAATTTCAAATACTTTATCAATTCCTCCAACTATTAATCTTTTTAGATTTAGTTCTGGAGCAATTCTTAAAAACATTTGTAAATCTAATGTGTTGTGATGAGTAATAAATGGTCTTGCAGCATCACCAGTAGCAACAGTTGTAAGCATTGGTGTTTCTACTTCCATATATCCTTTTTCATCCATAAATTTTCTAATTTCTTTTAATATTTTACTTCTTAATATAAATGTATCTTTTACTTCTGGATTTACTATTAAATCAACATATCTTTGTCTGTAACGCAAGTCTGTGTCCTTTAAACCATG
>CANQQC010000029.1 GCA_947625925.1 uncultured Clostridia bacterium
GTATCTTTTACTTCTGGATTTACTATTAAATCAACATATCTTTGTCTGTAACGCAAGTCTGTGTCCTTTAAACCATGAAATTTTTCTGGTAATGGTCTTAAAGATTTTGTAAGTAATGTTACTTCTTTTGCATGTACTGAAATTTCTTCTGTTCTTGTCTTAAATACAAAACCTGTTATTCCTATAATATCTCCAATATCCCAAGTTTTAAAAGCTTTATAACTTTCTTCTCCTAAATCATTTATACTAACATAACTTTGTATTTTCTCATCACAATCTTGAATAGTACAAAATGATGCCTTTCCCATTATTCTTTTTGCAATAATTCTACCTGCAACAGTTACATCTTTTTGTTCAAATTGTTCATAATTTGATTTAATTTCTCCTGCCGTATTTGTCCTATCAAATTTTGTTATTTCAAAAGGATCTTTTCCTTGATTTTGTAATTCAACTAATTTTTCTCTTCTTATTTTCATTAGTTGGTTAATATCTAATTCTTCTCCTTGTTTTTGATTATTATTTTGCATCATTTTTCCTCCTTTTATATTCCATATCTTAATTTTGCTTTTTCATAATGTTCCATGATTTGATCTGAATTTAGAGTTCCTTTATATATCATTAAATCATATAACTGTACATTTGCTAATGAATAACTACTATCAGATCCACCCCATGATCTTCCTATTTCTATTGGATATTTTCCCCATCCTGATTGCAAAGATGTTGTATTTTCCATTATTTGTGATCCATTTTTAAATATTGTATTTGATGATTTCTCATTGTTTCCCTTATATGTAGCAATAATATGAGCATTTTCTCCTATTTCCATTTCTCCTGCTGATGAAGAAATCCATGTATCAGGTGTTGTAAAGTTTGTAAGATATTGAGATGTATTATATCCAAAGTATAATCTTCCAGCATTAGGACTTGCTGAACATAATAGGGCTGCAATACTATTTATAGATAAAGTTTTATATGTTGCACATATTGTAAGATCATTATATTGAGATATATCTAGGTTATTTATTGTTAAATAATCATCTTTTCCATCTAATATTATGCTATCTTCTGCCCAACCACTTGTATTTGTCATATCAATATTATTAAATATAATATCATTATTATTACCACTTAAATCTTTCCATGACATTATTTTATCATTATGTCCATTTTCAGTATTATTATATCCATCAAAATAAGCAAGTACATTTTCTTGATTATAGTATTCATCTTCATTTGTTCCTTCAACAAATCTTTCTTTATCTAAAAAATAATTTATTTGTATTTGTTTTCTTCTAAGACTATTACTATATATTCTGCAACTATATAAATTAAAGTTTGTATAAACTTCTCCACCGTTTTCTCCGACAGCTTTTGCTCCAATTATTATAGATTTATTACTTGGTGCTTGTATTGTTCCTTCTATTTCATTCACATTTCCTACTTCTTTACCATTCACATATAATTTCAATGAATTTCCATCATATGTTCCTGCTATATGATAGATTTGTTCTGTATTTAATTTATCTGTTGCTCTTACTCTTTGCTCTCCTAATCCTGATATATATGCTACTAACTCTGGATTTCCATCATTTATTACAAGTCCTATTCCACTTTGTTGCAAATTACCAATTAAGTATCTTTCTCCTGATTGTAATTCATTTATTTTTATTGTTGCTTCTAATGTTATTTTTTCGCTATTATCAATATTATTGATTTTTATCCAATCACTAGTTCCATCAAAAAACATATAATCTTCAAAAACCGTAACACCATTTAATACACCATCATTGTTGTTCTTACTTAAATCTTTTATACTCTTATATTCTCCATTGTGTCCAATTCCCGTATTATTTATTGCATCATAATGGACAATTAAACCTTCTTTTTCGTATTCATAATCAGTATTTACTACTATTTCTTTTTCATCAGATTCAACTTTACCATTAAAAATTTTTATCTTATATGTTCCTGCTTTATCTAATGTTATTGTTAAGCTGTCACTCGTATCCCAATAGTTTTGACTATCTGATTTATATTTTACCTTCCATTTATCAATATATCCATCATAAGAAATGTTTACTATTTCTATCCTAGTAGTTTGCCCTGATTCAGATATTTCTTCATCAATATCAAAACTTGGTTTATTATTGTTTTCTACACGATTTACATTGTATACTCCATCAGATAACTGGTTTAATGTGTAATACGTAATTCCTTCTATTGTTAATCCCTTATAACTTACTATTTCTCTATTTTCAACATTAATTAGCAATTCCTGCTCTACACCTTCAACTCCTAATCCTTCTTTTATTAAATTTGCATCATAATATCTATATTTTTCTTTATCCTCATCTTGTGTAACACCTGACGAATTCAATGCTTTGTATGCTTGTTCAGATATTTGAGTATCTGTAATAGGTTTTCCAATTTCTTGAATTCCTAAAATATTGTTTTCTTTATCTCCACTACCTTGATATTTAGTATCATTTATTGTAACTTCTTTGTTATTTCTCATTTTTTCATTTAGCAACTCAACTTGTGATTGCATTATCTTTAATTCTGTTGTAAATGCTGTCATTTTTGAAGAGTTCATTGCTTCGTTAGCACTATATATAGACATTGAGGCTATTATAATCAATACTATTACTGTAATTGCCAAAGCTATTAAAGTTATACCTTTTTCTTGTTTTAAACTATCACTTTTTTTCATAAGTGCACCAACCTTTTTTATTATTGGCTGGGGTAGTAGGATTCGAACCTACGCATGTCGGAGTCAGAGTCCGATGCCTTACCACTTGGCGATACCCCAAAATCCGTTTGTATTATATCAAAAAATACCTATATTTTTCAATAGTTTGACAATAAAAAAAAGAGATAATACTATTTTACCTCTCCTTTTAAAATATACTTAAGCTTTTTTCGCAATTTCAGCTATTTGAGCAAATGCTTTTTCATCACTTACAGCTATTTCAGCTAACATTTTTCTATTAATTGTAACATTAGCTTTTTTTAGTCCAGCAATAAGTTTACTATATGTTAAACCATTCATTCTTGCAGCAGCATTTATTCTTGTTATCCATAATTTTCTAAAATTACTTTTCTTATCTTTTCTTCCTACATATGCATATGCTAAAGATTTCATTACTGCTTGGTTTGCCATTCTATAACGATAACGTTTTGCACCAAAATATCCTTTTGCTTGTTTTAATATTTTTTTATGTCTAGCTCTTGTTGTTCTTGCTGTTTTTACTCTTGCCATTTATATCACCTTCCTTATTCCTATATTCGTTCTTTTAGTTACCATATGGTAATAATTTTTTAATAGTATTTTCGCATGATTTATCTGCGTAAGTACTTTGTTTTCTATCAGATTTTTGTCTTTTTGTTTTTGTAGCTAATCTATGTCTTCCATTAGCTGTTGTTCTTTTTACTTTACCTTTAGCTGTTAGTCCATATCTTTTACTTGCAGCTTTATTTGTTTTTAATTTAGGCATGATGCCACTCTCCTTTCGTTTATGTGTTAATTTATTCTATTGCAGATTTATTTTTCTGCTTTTTTAGCTAAAATTGTAAACATATTTCTACCTTCCAATTTAGGCTTTTTCTCAACTTGAGCAATGTCTTCAAGTTCTTCTATAAATTTATTAAGTACTACTTCTCCTGCTTGAGAGTTATTAACTTCTCTTCCTCTAAAACGTACCGTGATTTTTACTTTATTTCCATCTGTTATAAATTTTCTAATGTTTTTTGCCTTAAAGTCAAAATCATGTTTTTCTATATTTGGAGTAATCCTTATTTCTTTTACTTCAAGTACTTTTTGTTTCTTTTTGGCTTCTTTTTCTCTTTTTGCTTGTTCAAATTTATATTTTCCATAGTTCATTATTTTACAAACTGGTGGATTAGAATTTGGTGCAACAAGTACTAAGTCTAAATTTTTATCTTCTGCTTTTTCTAATGCTTCTTCAAATGGTAATACCCCAAGTTTTTCTCCGTTTTCTCCAATTAGTTGTACTTCTTTTGCTCTTATTTGTCTATTTGTTGGTAATTCTTGTTTTATATAAAACACCTCCATAAATAAAAAAATTGACTTTTGTTACAAGCCAATTAAAACAAATATATTATATATTTTAAATACATAATTTATTTAATTCTTACCTTTTTCCTCTATTGGATAAGGTGAGAAGTTTTACTTCTTCTTGTAACGAATATTATTATATCATGTTATTACATAAAATGTCAAGTATGTTTCTTCTCTTTTTACCTTTTTCTTGTTAAATTTAAATAAATTGCATATTGTGTAATTTTTTAAAGTAAAAATTTTTACATAATCTTTATTATTTTTTCTATTATCTCATTTATTGTTTGTAATTGATAATCATTTTCTATAATACAATCAAACTTATAAGGAGTATAATCAATACTTGCAGAATCTCTTTTATCAAAATATTCTTCAGATATATTATCTCTTTGTATTACTTTATCTTTTCTTTTTGTATCTTCTGTTTTTACAAGTATTTTATAATCACATTTATTCCAATATTTACTTTGTGGTAATAATATCCAATCTAAAATTATTGCATTTTCTTTTTTTAATAAAATATCATCTATAGTTTCTTCCATATAATTCCATGTTATATCTGTTAACTCTTTCATTTTTTGCTCATTAGCAAATACAATATTGCCCATCTTTTTTCTATCTACTTTTCCATTATTATCTAATATTTCTTTTCCAAACTTATCAACCAAATTATTTATAATCTCTGGTTGTATTAGAGCTTGATGACCAACTTTATCAATATCTATATGATTACATTCAATCTTTTTTGATAAAATAGTTGCAACTGTTGTTTTTCCACTTCCAGATTTTCCAGTAATTCCTATAATTTTCATAACAATTTTCTCCATAAATTATATATTCTAATTTAATTTCTTATTTATTATACTATTTGTTCTATATTTATCAATTTATTTTTTTCATATGTCATTCTAATTAAACAAGGTGAATCTATATTTAGAATATTATTTTTATATACTAATTTTATATCATCATTTACTTTACACCAGTTTAATAAGAAAAATTTAATTGAACCTCCGATGACTTATGATTGCAACGTTCTTTCCTCTATATTCTTCTAAAATCCTATCAAAAAATTCTGTCATTCTTTTCCTTGTATCTTCTGCACTTTCCCCATCAGTAGTTTTATAATAGATATCTATTAGTTGTTCTTGTGATGGATCTCTTGTTTTTTTATCTTTCATAAATAATGCTAGTTCTTTAAGATTACCTAATTTTCTTTCATTTAGTTTACTATCAATATTAATAGGTATTTCATTGTTAAAAGCTATATATTTAGCAGTTGCTTTAGCTCTTGTATAGCTACTTGACCATATGACATCAATATTTTTTAATTCATTTCGTTCACTTAATTTTTTAGATTGTCTTTCCCCTTCAACTGATAAAATTTCTTTTTCATTTATTATTTGAGAATTCTCATCTGTATTTCTAATTCCTTTTTCATCTATTGAAGCAGCATGTCTAATCAGGTATACTATAGTTTTTTGAGTACTTTCTTTAATTATCATAACTTTTTTCTCCATAAATTTAAATATCTAACTTATTGATATAAATTTAACATACATTACTTATTTTATCAACTCAATAATAGAACTATTTAAATTATTATAAATTTATTGGTTTATTATAAAAAAAGCACTACATTACCTAAAGTATAATGTAGTGCTTTTTGTTTTTATAATTACTTTTCTTTATATTTATATAATACAGATGGTCTATGTCCTTTTCCTGTTAGCATTTTGTCTGTCTTCTCCACTTTATTTGATATTATTCTTCTAAAAGCTGGTGCCAATAATTTTTTTCCTAATATTATTTCATACACATCTTGTAACTCTCCAAGTGTAAAATATTCTGGCATCATATTGAAAACAATATCTGTATAATTTATTTTATTTTTCATTCTATCAATTCCAGCTAATATTACTTTTGGATGATCAAATGCAATTTTGTTATTTTCCATTATTGTATATGAATATTGATTTGTTGTTTTTTCTATCAATTCTTTTTTTATCTTAAACTTTATCTTCTCTTCTTCATTTTCTAAACATACTTTTACTATTTCATTTTCTTTTGCTATTTGTGTTACATCAAACCATTTAGCATTATCATGTAGTTTTCGTGTTAGCTTGTTTTTATCCACTAATGCAACATATGAAGTTGATACTACTCTTGTTCTAGGATCTCTATCTAAGTCATCAAAAGTATATAGTTGCTCTAGATATATTTGTGTTAAATTTGTTTCTGTTTTTAATATCCTTTGTGCACATTGTTTTAATGTTTCTGTTTTTGGTATTAGAAATCCTCCTGGTAAACACCATTTATCTTTATATGGATATTCTTCTCTTTTTACTAATAGTATACTCATTTTCTTTTTATTTGTTTTTCGATAGTTATTCGTTTCTTCATCTGATATACTAAGTATTAAAATATCTGCTGTCATACTTAATCTATCAAATTGTGTTACATCATAATTTTTTAAAAACTCTTCCTCGCTATTATATAGCTCCATTCTTATTCCTCCATATTATATATGTTCATTTTATGTATCCTTTTCATTTAATTATATTAAAAATTTTTAGAATGGTCAAGTTTATAGAGGTAGTTTTAAATCATCTTCTTTTATCCATTGCTTTTTTCTGAGTATTTTTGCTACTATAAGTGATATTATTGCTGGTAATATTAAACATATTAGAATTAAAGATGCCCAATCTCCCATTGTTATTGCTGTTTTACTTCCTTGTGCTATATCTGTTATCCATCCGCTATATACACCTATTGGTCCTACTAATCCACATGTTCCCATACCAGAAGAAATTGCTGGACCATTCATTTGCATTTTCAATACACATGTAGCAATTGGTCCTGTTATCGCTGAAGCTATTATTGGTGGAATTGCTATTCGTGGATTTTTTATTATATTTCCCATTTGTAACATACTTGTTCCTAATCCTTGAGCACATAAACCAGCCCATTTGTTCTCTTTAAAACTTATAACTGCAAAACCTATCATATGTGCACAACAACCAGCTACTGCAGCTCCTCCTGCTAGACCTGTTAAAGATAATGCTGCACATATAGCTGCACTACTTATTGGAAGAGTTAGAGCAATTCCTACTATTATTGATACTATTATTCCCATTAATAATGGTTGTAATTCTGTTGCCCACATTATTGCATTTCCTAAACTATTAGCTATGTTTCCTATTGTTGGTGCCCACCAAATTGCTAATAAAGTTCCTATCATTATAGTTACAAAAGGTGTTACTAATATATCTATTTTCGTTTCTTTTGATATAAGTTTTCCACATTCTGTCGCTATTATGCTTATTACTAATACTGCTAATGGTCCACCTACACCACCTAATGTATTTGTTGCACTCCCTACAGCTGCTAAAGAAAATAATACTAATGCTGGTGCATCTAACGCGTATCCTATAGCAACTGCCATTGCTACTCCACTTGATGCTTTTGCATAATTTCCAATTGTTGTTAATATTTCTATTCCTAATTGTGTTCCTAGTGTTTCTATTATTGTTCCCATTAGTAAAGAAGCAAATAGACCTTGTGCCATTGCTCCTAATGCATCTATTCCATATTTTTTTAAGCTTATTTCTACTCCTTTGTTTTTCATAAAATTCTTTATTTTCTGTATTATTTTTTTAAGTTTTTCCATATCATATTCCCTCTTTCATTTATATTTTTTTATTTTCAAATATCATTTTCTTTTTTAATTTAAGTAATTCTTCACTTAAATCAACGTAATATTTATTTTGTTTATGAATCCTTTTATTTTCTGGATATAGAGTTTTCATTTGCTGATTACAATATTCTCTTTTTTCATATATTCCCAAATCTTTATATATTAATTTACCTTGTTCAAAAATCAGTTTTTGTAATTCTTTTACAGTATAATTTTTTATTTTTGTTGTATTTGTTTCATCTTCAGGATCTATTAAGAGATATTCCTTTTCTTCTATTTTCTCTTCCTTTAAAGCTATTACATCTCCTAATGCATATCCTGTTTCTTTATCATAAAAACGATATACTTTTTTGAAACCTGGATTTATTGTTTTAGAAGAATCACTACTTAATTTTATTTTAGGTTCAATTTTTTTGTTTTTTAATACTCCTACATTTTTATATACTACTCCTACTCTTGCTTTATCTGGTGCGACAATATTGTCTCCCAAACCTATTGAATCTATAACTGCTCCTTGATCTAGTAATTCTCTAATTGTTTCTGCTTTTAGTCCATTTGATAAACATATTTTTACATCATCTAATCCTGCATTAACTAACATTTTCTTGCTTTCCTTTGATAAATATGCCAAGTCTCCTGAATCTATCCTTATTCCTTTGAGTCTATATCCTCTTGGCATTAGATATTCCTTTGCAACTTTTATTGCATTTGGAACACCACTTTTTAAAACATTATATGTATCAACTAGTAATACACAATTTTCGGGATATGTTTTAGCAAAGTTTAAAAAAGCTTCATATTCATTGTCTGATTGTGTAATTAAACTATGTGCCATTGTTCCCATTACTGGTATTTTATATTTTTCTCCTGCAAGTACATTGCTTGTTCCTGATGCTCCCCCTATAATACTACACTTACTAGCTTCAACTGCTGAATCAGGTCCAAATGCTCTTCTTGCACCAAACTCCATAATTGCTATATTATTTGATGCTTCTACTATTTTTCTTGTTGCAGTAGTGTAACAGATACTTGCATTTAAATATGAAAGAATTGCCGTTTCTACAATTTGTGCTTCAATAATTGGTGCTTCAATTGTAACAAGTGGTTCATTTCTAAATACAGGAGTTCCATCTGGTATAGCATATACATTTCCACTAAACTTAAATCTTGAAAGATATTCTAGAAAATCATCATCAAAAAGATTCAATGACTTTAGATAATCAATATTTTCTTTTGTAAATTTTAAATTCTCAATATATTCTATTATATTATCTAATCCTGCCATTATCCCATAACCTGCCTCCAACGGCTCTTTTCTAAAAAATGCATCAAAAAAAGCTATTTTGTCTCTTTCATCTGAATTAAAATACACCTGTGCCATAGTCAATTCATATAAATCAGTCATCATTGTTTTGTTTTCCATAAAAATCATCCTTTCTTTTTTTGTTTTTAATATTTTGTTAATATCAAAAGTTAAAAAAATATTTTAAATTATTGGTAGTATATTACTTGTTGTTGTTTTTGTCAATATGTTTTTAACAAAATGTTAAAAAGTTTTTTTTTACTATCATAAATAATTTTGTAAATTAAATTTTAAAAGTTCTTATCTATATAACCTCAACATATATTGAAAATAAGGAGATTGAATAATGATAGAATTTACAAAAATGACTGGTCTTGGAAATGATTACATATACATAAATAATTTGGATGATACAAATAGAATTATAAATATACCTGCATTTACAAGATATATTTGCAATAGGCATTTTGGAGTTGGAGCAGATGGAATTATACTTATTAAAAATAGCAAAGTAGCAGATTTTAAAATGGAAATATATAATTCAGATGGAAGTAAAGCAGAAATGTGTGGCAATGGAATACGTTGTTTTGGAAAATATGTATATGATAAAAAATTGACAACTAATAAAAACTTAAAAATAGAAACATTAGCAGGTATACGAGAATTAAAGTTAAAAACAGAAAAAGAGTTAGTTAAAGAAGTCACTGTAAATATGGGATGTGCAAAAATTGGTAATACAGTAAATTTAAAAATACTAGGAGTAGATATAAGAGGAATTAAAGTTTCAATGGGAAATCCACATTTCATAATTATGACTAAGAATCTAGATAAAGTTAATGTCACAGAATTTGGTCCTCTAATTGAAAACAACAAAGTATTTCCACAAAAAACTAATGTAGAATTTATACAAATTGAAGGAACCAGAACTATAAAAATGAAGGTTTGGGAAAGAGGAAGTGGAGAAACCTTTGCCTGTGGAACAGGTGCATGTGCATCATTTGCAATAAGTCATCATTTAGGAATGGTAAATGATGAGGTCAAAGTTTACTTAAAAGGCGGAACATTAAACATTAAAAAAAATCATGAAAATCAAGAAATTTTCATGACAGGACTAGCTACCAAAATATGTGATGGAAAAATAGAGGATTGTACTACTTAAATCCTCTACCCCACTTTGCTATTTTTTTCAAGCATTTCTTCTATAATGTCTTTTATAACAATCCTTTCATCATAAGGATATTTAACTCCCATATATTCAATATATAAATCACTACCAAGCCCTGGTAATACAATCGTATCATCTTTTGTTGCCATATTTATTGCATGGCGAATTGCTTCAGTTCTATGTAAAATTATTGTATAATTTTTAGTGACTTTTTTTAGTCCAACCTCAATATCTGCCAATATTTTTCTAGGATTTTCCGTTCTAATTTGATCTGATGTAAGAATAGTATAATCAGCATATTTTCCTGAAATTTCACCCATTATCGGTCTTTTAGCACTATCTCTATCACCACCAACACCCCATGTACAAATAACTCTGCCCTTGGTATATGGCTTTACAGTTTTTAAAATTGATTCTAAGCTTGAAGGTGTATGAGCATAATCAATTATAATAGTTAACCCTAATTTATTTGGTACAAGTTCACTTCTTCCAAATACTTTTACATCTTTTAGTCCTGATTTAATATCATTATCAGATACATTAAATAAAGAAGCAATTGCCAATGCTCCTAAAGCATTGTAAACCATATATTCTCCAGGAATTGATATATGTAAAGGTAATGTTTTTTCATTCTTACTTTTTAACAAAGTAAAGTCAACACCATTGTTTGACATCTTTAAATTATTTGCCATAAAATCTGATTTCTGTTTAATTCCAAAACTAATTAATTCCTTATCTTTTAGTAAAGTTGGTATTTTAGCTGTATATTCATTATCTGTATTATATACTACTTTTGGTGCAAGTTTTGTTAAACTAAGTTTAGCATTAAAATAATCATCCATATCTTTATGTTCTCTAGGGCTGATATGATCCTCAGAAAGATTAGTAAATAAAACTGCATCAAATTCACAACCTTCAACACGTTCAAGCTTCATAGCTTGTGAAGAAACTTCTAATACAACTATATCAACACCTTTTTCAACCATCATTGCTAAAGTCTTTTGAAGTTTATAACTTTCAGCAGATGTTCGATCCATTTCTTCAATTTTTTCGTCATTAATATATATAGCTATACTTCCAATTAGTCCAACCTTATGACCAGCTTGTTGCAATATTGATTTTATCATATACGTTGAAGTTGTTTTTCCTTTTGTTCCTGTTACACCAATTATTTTCACTTTTCTTGAAGGATAGTCATATAAATTGCAACTTGCAATCGCTAATTGATGACGTATATTGTTTACTTTTACAATACATACATTTGATGGAATATCAATATTATAAATATCTACAGTTTCATCAACCATTATTGCAGATGCACCATTTTCTATTGCATTTGGAATAAATTTAGTTCCATCTAATACATATCCAATAATTGCAACAAATAAACCATTTTTTTCTATACCTCTTGAATCTGATGTTATATTAGTTACTTCATTATCTAAATTTCCTATATACTCTATAACATCAATACTCTTTAATACATCTTTTAATCTCATATTTATTACTCCTCCATTTAGATTATCATCTAATTTCTTCCCTATATTCCTTATTGTGCTTTTCTATTTTTACTTGTACAATTTCTTTAAATTTATTTATATATTCTTCATAATTTTGAAAGTTTCGTATTGCTGATTCTCCTCCAATATATTTTAGTGTATCTTTGAAATTTTTTGAATTTTCAGAATATATATTTTGTAATATTGCATGTGGATTTTTTAAATTTTCAATGAAAGTATCAACAAATTGTTCCCTATAGTTTTTAGGTATCTCTTTTCCTGTCATAGTATAAGCATCTTCTATAACTTTCATATTTGATGCAAATAAATAAATTTGATTATAATACATACTCAAATTCTTTTTTGCGAATTCATACTTTTTGTCTGTATGTAATAATTCTACATTTCCACTAATATCATCATAGGCATCATCACACATTTCTCCTGATAATGAAAAATCTTGTCTATGTGCCCAATTATTATATGCCAGTTGTAAATTCATAAATCCTGCTAGGTTCTTTGCCATTGTCTCTGAATAACTCGATAAATAATCTCCTTCATATTGATTATTAGTATATTCTAAAATTGCCGAAACCCCATCAATATTTCCTTGCTCAATAAAGTGTTCTAAATCCATTATTCTAAATGGTGTTTTTAGTATTCTTGTTGTTTGTCCAAAAGATGCACCTAATTCATATTCTTCATCTTGCTTTTTTATTGCTACTTGCAAATCTGGTATTTCTTTTATTTTACTATATTCTTCTTCTGATAGTTGCAAAAAATATTCTTGCCAACTTTGATTACGCATATTTATTGGCATACCAATGCTTAACATGTATTTTAAGCATATATATGCATAGTTTCCATATCTCCCTCCAGTTCTAGTTCTAGTTTCATTTTCTTTTGATTGCAACTTATTAATAAATTCTTTAGTAATTGGTTCTATTTTGGGTAATCCTATTTGTTCACAAAATTCTCCACTAAATGGTTTTATTTGTGTTATTTGTGGTAGCTTAATTAATTTTTCCTTATCCTTTTGCCTTATTTGTTCTAATTTTTGTTTTTCATTTATAAGATTTTGTAACTGTGAAGCTCCTCTAACTCTAATTTCTGATGAATCATTTGGAAAGTTAACTACTGTTATTGAGTATGGCATATCATCTTTATCTTTTATCATTTTAGAAATATCATATACTTTTGCTTTCGTTTTTCCAACAGCAATATTTTCTTCATCCTTCAATCTAGAATCTACACCCTTAAAATTTATTATTTCTCCATTATCTCCTAAAGTAAAAACACCTCTTCCCATAGAATAAGTATTGTATGCTAATTTTTCAGTGTTTCCTTCTTCTATTAATTCAATATACTTCTCTAGCGATATTGGTTGATATACTTTTACTCCACTTTCATTTTCAATAATCCCTGGAATTATTATTTTACTTTCAATTAATTTTCTCATTTTAATATGTTGTTCTATGCTTGTCATCAACATTACCTCTTATATCATAATTATTTTTTATTATTAAATCATTTTTACTTTTTATTGTCAATAAAAACATATCTGCCATTATGAGATAGTGAAAAAGATGTATTTCTAATTATTTAATATTGGGTTATCATCTTCAAAAAAATAAACATATTGTTTTTATTTAAAATTTAAAAGATGGATATACTATAACCCTGTATCCATCTCTATTATATTTGTATATTCTTTTTTTAATTTGAATAAAAATGTTGATTGGAGCGTTTTTGAAAAAGATATACGAAAATTTCACATGCCTTATTTCAACTAATATTTGACATTTTCCTTGTATATTCATCATCTATAATAGTATAATCTTTGTATTTTCAATTGTTTTGGAGCAAATTCAGAACAGATATGCAAAAAAATACATATTTTATTTCTCAAGTTTTGATATAATTACTTTATATACTGCACCATTATCCGCATATTCTAAAGAAACATTGTATTCTACACTTTCGTAAAAATTAGAAAGATTCGCTCTTTTTTTATAATCCTTAACATTTTTTACTTTTCCTTTTAATCCCTGCACCTTTTCTCCTTGCTTGTTTCCAATTAGATAATCCCCTTGACTATCTTTTACCGTTATATAAGTATCTAATCTAGAGTTATTATGTTCAAAAACAAAATTATCAATTAATGTTTTTACTTGTGTTCCATTAATGCTTGGTGGTCTTGAAAAATTTTCAAAAATACTATTGCTTTCCTTACTAGGTACAAGCGATACAAACATTTCAGAATCTTCTAAATTTAAATATGTTTTACTATATATTAATGTTCCTATTACAAATAAAGTTGTTAATATAAATAATATTCCTGTTTTATTTATTTTTCTTAAAATTTTGTCTTTATTTAATCCTTTATCATTAGGCTTTGTAATTATTAAGATTATATTTAATATAAAAATTAGTATATAGCATATTATTACAATTATATTTATAAAATTTGCTACTTTGTCAAAAGCTACTATTGTTTCATTTCTATTTAGCATTTTAGTAATTGTATCTCTAAGTAATATCATTAGTCTAAAAATTATTCTTTGTGTAGCTACGAAAAAAATTAGCAAAGAATTTGCAATATACATTTTTGAAATTCTTTTGCGTTGTTCCTTTTTATAACCTATTGCAATAAAAAAATTTATAACACTTATTGCAAGTAAAAAGACAACTAAAAGTACACTAAATATAAGTGAATATATCGATTCTCCGAGTGCATGAAAACTTTCATGTGTATTATTTACTGCCATACCATAAATAAATTTCCAAACATAAACACTTAATAATGACATTAAATTTAAGATTCCTAACTTTCTGTTATTTATATTTTTTATTTTCATATAATTAATTACTCCCCTTATTCAAATATTCTAACAGAAATGTCGATTGGAGTAATTTCGAAACAGATATGCGATTATTTTTCAATCTTACTCCTTATATAATCCGATTTGTTATTTTTAATTTAACAT
>CANQQC010000030.1 GCA_947625925.1 uncultured Clostridia bacterium
GCATTAACATTTGTTTTGTAATCAATTAAATTTCCATTTTTTAATAAAATTTTCAATATTCCTACCCTCCATTTTTTATTTCAGTATAAGTATATATCTTTAATATTATTTTTTCAATATGAATTATTTTTTTGTTTTTTGATTTTATATTATTTTTCTTTTTATTGACTTTTTTTTATTCTTCTTTTAGAATATGTTTAGATAAAAATATAAGGAGGAAAAAATGTCTGATATTAAATCATATTTATTTCAAACAAATGCAATAAAAGTTTGTGAAGAAAACAAACCTTTTTGGTACACATCTGGAAAAATTGGACCTTATTTTGTAAACACTCATTTTATTTATGGTTCAGAAAAAGATGCCACAGAATTATTAAATTTTATTGATGACTCTTTATCTAATAAACTTACTTTACCTCAAAAAGTTTTCAATAAAGTTCTAAATCAATACAATACTAATACTATTTATAAGAATGTAATTGATACAGTAAAAAACTATATTGAAGAAAACATTGATGTATCTGAAATTGATTACATTTCTGGTGGAGAAAGAAGAGACTGGTTCTTTTCAAACATTCTTTCATATCTATTAGACAAACCACATATAACAATATACAAAGATTTAAGTACTTATGTAAGTAATAGCAATTTTGAGAATACTAAAGAAGTTACAAGTCTAGCTGATAAAAAAGTATTACATGTTGCTGATTTAATTACAGTTGCATCAAGTTATCTTAGAGCTTGGATTCCAGCAATCGAGAATTTAGGATCAAAAATTTGTTGGTCTTGTAGCATTGTAGATCGTATGCAAGGAGGAGCTCAAAAAATTGCTGAAAAAGGAATAAAATCATTATCACTTGTTAATATTGATTTATCTCTTTTTGAAAAAGCATTAGAGCTAAATGTCATTAACGAAAATCAATTAGAAATGTTAAAAGGATTTATTGAAAATCCTGATAAAACTATGAAAGAATTTTTAATAAACCATCCTGAGTTTTTAGAGAACTCTTTAAATTCAGATGAAAAAACTAAAAAAAGAGCTAAACTTTTAATAGATGGTAACTTATATGGAATTAATTAAAAAGGAAAGTTTTAAAACTTTCCTTTTTAATATATATTTTCATTTTCTTTTAATTCTTCTTTATCTAAGCTGATTCTTTTTCTTTATTTTTAGGTACTTCTCTTTTTGATTTACTTTCATTTATTCCATGTTTTACCCTATTTTCATTTATAACAATTTCTGGGTCTTTTCCTTCTAGTACAGTTTCTTTTGTTACTGTACATTTTTCTATTTTTTCATTTGAAGGAATCTCAAACATGATATCCCTCATTATTTCTTCTATAATTGAACGTAATCCTCTTGCTCCTGTTTTTCTTTCAATTGCTTTATCAACAATCGCTTCAATTGCTTCTTCTTCAAAAACAAGATTTACATCATCTATTTCAAACAATTTCATATATTGTTTGATTAAAGCATTCTTTGGTTCTACTAATATTTTCATTAATGCTTTTTTGTCTAGTTCTTTTAATGTAGTAATTATTGGTAATCTTCCAATAAACTCTGGTATTAAACCAAATTTTAGTAAGTCTTGAGGTAATAATTCTTTAAATATTTCATATCTGCTTATTTCTTTTTCGCTTTGAATTTTTGCTCCAAAACCAATTGATTTCTTACCTGTTCTTTCTTTTATTATATTTTCAAGACCTTCAAAAGCTCCTCCACATATAAATAGAATATTTTCTGTATTTATTTGTATCAATTCTTGATTTGGGTGCTTTCTACCACCTTGTGGTGGAACTGATGCAATTGTTCCTTCAATTATTTTTAATAATGATTGTTGAACACCTTCACCACTAACATCTCTTGTTATAGATAAATTTTCTGATTTTCTTGTTATTTTATCAATTTCATCTATATATATAATACCTTTTTCTGCTTTAGAGATATCTCCTTCTGCTGCTTGAATTAGTTTCAATAAGATATTTTCAACATCTTCACCAACATATCCTGCTTCTGTTAATGTTGTTGCATCTGCAATTGCAAAAGGAACATTTAATATATTTGCTAAAGTTTTTGCAAGTAAAGTTTTTCCACATCCTGTCGGACCTAATAATAAGATATTACTTTTTTGAATTTCAACTTCATCTTTATCTCTATTAGCTTCCTCATGTGCGATACGTTTATAGTGATTATATACAGCTACTGATAATGTTTTTTTAGCAATTTCTTGCCCTATAACATAATCATCTAAAATTTTCTTTATTTCTTTTGGACTTGGAATCTTGTCTAAATCATTTAATGTATAACCTTCATCATTATCATCATATAATTCTGCTTCAATAATATTATTGCATAATTCTACGCACTCATCACAGATATATACTCCTGGTCCGGCTACAATTTTTTTAACATTCTCTTGTGACTTTCCACAAAAGGAACATCTAACTGTTTTTGGTGTATCACTTTTTGCCATAAAACACTACTCCTTTAATATTTCTTTATTTTCTTTTGTCCATAATTCCATCTATTAATCCATATTTCAAAGCTTCTTCTGCTGTCATATAATTATCTCTTTCTGTATCCTTTTGAATTGTTTCAACTGTTTGACCTGTTCTTTCACTTAAAAATTTATTTAACTTTTCTCTTGTCTTAACTAAGTGATCTGCATGAATTTTTATTTCAGTTGCTTGACCTGAAAGTCCTCCACCACCAATTAAAGGTTGATGTATTAAAATTTCTGCATTTGGTGTTGCATATCTTTTTCCTTTTTCACCAGCTGCAAGTAATGCTGCACCCATACTTGCCGCCATTCCAATACATATTGTTGAAACAGGACATGTAATATAGTTCATTGTATCTATAATTCCCATTCCATCTGTTATAGAACCACCTGGTGAATTTATATATAAATTGATTTCTTTATCTGGATCTTCTGATTCTAAGAATAATAATTGAGCAATTATTAGGCTTGAAGTTGTTGGATTAACATCCTCTCCTAAAAATATAATTCTGTCTTTAAGTAATCTTGAGAAAATATCATAAGATCTTTCTCCTTTACTTGTTTGTTCAATAACATAAGGTACTAAACTATCTTTTTCTAACATCTTTCTTCCTCCTTGTATTTTTATCAAAAAATCCCCTTTAGCTTAAGTTATTTTTTTGCTTTTGCCTTTTTATCTTCTTTTTTGCTTTCTTCTTTCTTTTCTTTTTTTGGCGCTTTTATTTTGGCATTTTCAACAATAAGTTCTAATGCTTTTTGAGTTCTAACACCTGTTTCTATGTAACTCTTAATGTTTTCATTTTCTTCAAATTCTTTTACATCTTTACCATAGTTTTTAGCCATTTCTTCTAATTTTTCATGAACTTCTTTTTCAGTTGCTTCAATTTTTTCTAATTCTATTATTTTTTCAATAGCCATTCTTGATTTGATAGATTCTATAGCTTGAGGTTCATAGTCTTTACGAACATCTTCTACAGTTTTACCCATCATTTGTAAATATTGATCTAATTTTAAACCTTGATAAGATAGTCTTTGTTCCATATCTTTTAATATATTGTCGACTTCCATCTCTACCATACCTGATGGAATTTCAACTTTTAAGTTTTTAATTACTTCTTTAATTGCATTATCTTCTGTTTCATATTTAGATCTTTCTTTGCATTGTTTTTCTTTCTTATTTCTTATATCTTCTTTTAAATCTTCTAAAGTATCGAATTCACTAACATCTTTTGCAAATTCATCATCTAATTCAGGTAATTCTTTCTTCTTTATTTCATGCAATTTAACTTTGAATGTTGCATCTTTTCCTGCTAAATCTTTTGAAAAATATTCATCTGGGAATTTAACTTTAATATCTTTTTCACTATCAATTTCCATTCCTATAATTTGGTCCTCAAATCCTGGTATGAATTGATTGCTTCCTATTTCTAACTCATGACCTTCAGCTTTTCCACCTTCAAATGGCTTACCATCTACAAAACCTTCAAAATCGATTACTGTAATATCTCCACTTTCTACTGGTCTGTCATCAATAGTGATTATTCTTGAATTATGTTCTTGCATATGACCTAATTCATGATTAACATCATCTTCTGATACAGTATACTCAACTTTTTCTATTTCTATACCCTTATATTTTCCTAATTCTGCTTCTGGTTTTGTTTGGAAAACAGCTGTAAATATTAAATCTTTTCCCTTTTCAATTTGTTTAACATCAATATCAGGTCTACTTACTACTTCTAATTTATTTTCTTTTACTGCTTCCTCTAATTCTCCTGGAACTACTTCATTAAAAGCATCTTCATAGAAAATTTCCTTTCCATAATATTTTTCTACTATTTGCATAGGAGCTTTTCCTTTTCTGAATCCAGGTATATTAAAATATTTAGCACTTTTAAAATATACTTTTTTTATGGCTTCTTCAAATTTCTTTGCTTCTATTGTTACTTCTAATTTTACTTCATTTGCGTTTTTAGTTTCTTCAACTTTACATTTCATTGTTTTTTCAATCCTTCCTTTTTTATGTATAGCTTTTATATTATACCATAAATTTCCTATTTTGCAAGGAATTTTTTAAAAATACTTGTTTTTTTATTTTTTTTGTGGTAAACTTATTATTGGACAATTTATTTTAGTATATAGGAGGTGCATTTAGAGATGGCAAAATGTGCAATTTGCGATAAAAAAACTCAATATGGAAATCAACTTAGTATTACTCGTTCTCACATAAGTAAAAGAAATTCACGTACAGTAAAACCTAATTTGAGAACTGTTAAAGTTAATGATAACGGTACAATAAAAAGAATACATGTATGTGCTAAATGTTTAAGAGATGGTAAAGTTAAAAGAGCTTAATTTTTTATAAATAAAAAAGGATAGAAGCAAGATATTGCAAAGCAATGTTTTTCTTCTATCCTTTTTATTTTATTCTTTGATTCCAAATATCAACTTAACAAAACCTCGTAAAAATTTAGGAACCTTTTTTACAACGATCGTCATATATATGTACCTCCTTTATCTATTACTTAACATGTTAGCCATATAAACCCAATAGTTGTAACAGCTACCCCTATTAAAAATAGCCATCCTGAAATTGGAAGTAATAAAACTAGTAAAATTCCTACTCCTAATCCAATACAGCATACTCCAAATGTTTTCTTTAAGATTTTCAATTTCATTACCTCCTTCTTCTTTATATATTATATTTATTTATCTTTTTATTTGTTCCCATTATGTTGACAATTATCAATTTTTATATTTATAATTTAAAAATAAAGGAGATAATATAAATGAAGAAAAAAGATATAAATGAATTTATTCAATGCTTAAAAAATGCATATCCTGACGCTACCTGTAGCTTAGATTTTACTACGCCATTTGAGCTTGTTGTAGCTGTTGCTCTTTCAGCACAATGTACTGATGAAAGAGTAAATAAAGTAACTCCAGCACTTTTTTCAAGATGTCCTACAATTGAAGATTATGCAAAAATCAACTTAGAAGAACTAGAAAATTTAATTCATTCTTGTGGCTTCTATAAAAATAAAGCAAAAAATATTAAATTATGTGCTAAACAAGTATTAGAAAACTTTGATGGTAAAGTTCCAATTGAAATGGATAAACTAACAAGTTTAGCAGGTATAGGAAGAAAAAGTGCAAATGTTATTCGTTTAGAAGTTTTTGGTATTGCAACAGGAATTGCAGTAGATACACATGCAAAACGAATTTCTAATTTAATTGGTCTATCTAATGAAAAAGATCCTCTAAAAATTGAACAAGATTTAATAAAATTTTTTCCAAAAGAATATTTAAAAGATATTAACCATTTATTTGTTTGGCATGGTAGAAATTGCTGTATTGCAAGGAAACCAAAATGTAGTAGTTGTCCTGTTAATAAATATTGTAAAACATATTCTAAATAACTTTTATTATTGACAAATCTTACTTTAAGTTATATATTTCTATTGTTAGAATAATTTAGGAGGTTTTTTTATGCTAAAAAAATATTTAAGAAATTTAGTAATAGTTTTAGCAGTACTTTTGATTACTTTTACATCAACATGTGTATACGCTTTAGATGCAGAAAATGAAGATAATCAATCTACAGATGAAACTGTCGCTGTAAATAATGAAGAAAATGTAGCAATTGAGCAACCTAGTACTTACTCTACAGAAACTTTAAAAGAGCATGATCAATTTTTAAAAGGAGATACAATCAATATAGATTACATGGTTGATGGTAACCTATTTATCATTGCTAATGAAGTAAATATCAACTCTGAAATTGGTGGTGATACCTTCATTATGGCTAACAAGATTAACATAGGTGATCGTTGTTATATTTATAGTAATTTATTTGCTGTAGCAAAAGATATTGATGTTTCGGGTGTTGTATATAATTTATATGCAGTTTCTAAAAATATAAAAGTATCTGGATATGTATATAGAGATGCAAAACTAGCTACAACAGACAGTATTTCTATTCTAGGAACAATTGAAAGAAATGCATATATTTTTGGTACTTCAAACATTAAATTTGAAGATTCATCTAATGAATCTGATGAAAAAGGTGTAATCTCTAGAGATTTAAATTATAGCTCATATGAAGAAACATCTATACCTGAAGAAAGTATTGGTGGAAATATTAATTTTACTAAAATTAATAAAGTACAAACAAATAACTCAAATTTATTTGTTACTCATTTATATAGATTAACATTTTCTTTAATATTTATAGTTGTTGTATGGTTACTTGGATTATGGTTTGCACCTAAGTTTACAAACAGTTTAGGAAATACACTTTCTAGTAAACCTATGCCATCTGTTTTATTTGGTATACTAACAATTATATTATTACCAATTATCTCAGTTTTACTTTTAATATTAGGTATAACTGCAAAAGTATCATTAGTATTATTTGGATTATACTTATTACTTTTAAGTATAAGTTCATCAATTTTTACAATATCAATAAATGAACTTTTATGTGATAAATTTAAAGTAAAAAGTACTTTTGGTAAATTAGTTGAATTGTTGATAACAGGAGCTCTTCTTTATATAGTTCAACTAATACCATATATTGGAGCTATTCTATCAATAATTATAGTTGTTGTAGGTTTAGGAATTTTAATCACTTATATCTTTAATAACAAAAAAAATAATAGTGATAAAAAAGAAAATACTATAGAGGTTGTAAAAGAAGATAAACCAAAACAAAAAAGAACATCTACTAAAAAAACACCATCTTCTACAAAATCTACAAAGTCAAAAGCTGAAGGTTCATCAAGATCTAAGAAGTCAACAGGTTCAACAAAATCTACAAAATCAACAACTTCAAAAAAATCAACAACTTCAAAAAAGACAAATAAAAAAGATTAGTAAAAATAAAAAGCAGTAGAAATTTAAATTTCTACTGCTTTTTGTTTTTATTCTTTTAATTCATCAATAATTATTTTATAATCGACTGCATTTAATATAGCTGTTCCAGCAACTAATATATTTGCTCCTGCCTTTTTTACCTTTGGTGCAGTTACTAAATTTATTCCCCCATCAACTTCTATATCAATATCAATTTGATTTTCGTCAATATACTGTTTTAATTTATTTATTTTCTCTAGCATATCTGTTATAAAAGTTTGTCCTCCCTTTCCAGGTTCTACAGTCATAACTAAACACATATGTACATAAGGTAAAAATTCATATATTTCTTCAATATTCGTGTTAGGTTTTACAGATATACCTATTTTACAATTATTTTCCTTTATTCTGTCAATCATTTCCATAACTTCATTTTTGCTTTTACATGATTCATAATGAAAAGTAATAATATTTGGTTCAATAGATACAAAATCGTCTATAGCTTCTTTTACATCTTCAACCATTAAATGAACATCCATTGGAATATTAGATATACGTTTAATATATGAAGCATTTTGTAGCATACTTTCATAAGTATCTTTCTTAACAAACTTTCCATCCATAACATCTATATGAAAATAATCAGTTTTTGATGTTTCTAATCCTAAGATTGTTTTAGACTCTTCTCCTTCCTTTATTGAAAGTATTGATGTTGAAACTTCTACCATCTTTTATCCTCCTTTTCTTTTAATTCTTGATATATTTTACAAAATCTCTCATATCTACCTCTATCTATTTTTTTGCTCTCAACTGCTTTTTTTATTCCACAATTTTTTTCTTTTATATGTGTACAACCAACAAATTCACATTCATCTATATAATCCATAAATTCTATAAAATATTTATACAAATCCTGAGATTCAATTTCATTTATTTCAAAAGTAGAAAATCCTGGAGTATCTGCAATATATGTATTTTTATCTATTTCATATAACCTTGTTGCTGTTGTTGTATTTTTTCCTTTTTTATTTTTATAGCTTATTTCTCCCTCTTGTGTAATGGTTTTATTAAATAATGCATTAATTAGAGTTGATTTTCCAACTCCAGAATTACCTGCAAAGGCATTTATATTTCCAGATAAAACTTTTTTTACTTCATCAATTCCTTCGTTTTTCTGTGCTTGAGTTTGTATTACTGTATAACCAATATCTGTATATATATTTTTTATTTGTTTAAATTCTTCTTTTTTATCTAAATCTGTTTTATTTAATATTATAATTGGTTTAATTTTCAAATATTCTGCAAAAACAAGTTGTTTATCTAGCATCAATAAATCTGGTTTTGGATTTTTACTTGATACAACAAATACAAGTGTATTTAAATTACTTATTTTAGGTCTTCTAATATATACTTTCCTTACATCTATTTTATCTATTACAGCTTCTCTTTCTTTTTCTTCTGTAACTGTAAAATCAACATTATCACCCACTACTGGTGATATATCTTCCTTTTTAAATTTTCCTCTTGCATAACATGTATAAATTGTACCTGTTTTCACTTCCCTTACATAATACATATTTGATTTATTTTCAATTATTACTCCTTGCATTTTTATCCTTTCTATAAAAATATAGGCACTTTACATTTAAAAGTGCCTATATTTATTCTATTTGAATTCAACTGATGTATCTTTACTGAAGTTTACTGAGGTTGTTCTTGTTTCAGTTTTGTCTGAAGCTTCTATTGTTAAAGTTAATCTTGCTGATCCTTTTCCTGATATAGAACCTGTTTTATTTGTTGCACTTCTATCTGCTTGAGATCTATATAATTCATTACCACTATCATCTTTTATAATAATTGTAACTGTATTTGAAGTAGTTTCAGCTGTTGTATTATTTTGATTATCATCTTTTGAAACTTTTTGTGCTCCCATTATAGATTTGACATTTATTGATACATTAACTTTTTTGTCTTCTTCAAATTCATTAACTGTAATTGTAACTGAAGTTCCTTTATCTACAGTTTTTCCTGAATCTACACTTTGTTTTATAACTTTTCCATTTTCTTTAGAACTATCTGAAGCTGTTGTAACTGAAACTGTTAATCCTGCTTCTTCTAAAGCTTGTGTTGCTTCTGATTGTGTTTTTCCAATTACATTTGGAACTGTAGCTTGTTCTACTCCTGTACTTACATGTATTTTTATAGTATCACCTGCATCAACTTCTGTATTAGGTTCAATTTCTTGACTAATAACTTTTCCAGTTTCTACAGTTTTACTTGCTTCTTCAATAATTTCTACTTTTAGTTTAGCTTCTTCAATTGCCTTTATTGCTTCATCTTGTGTTAAATTTCTTACATCTGGTACTGTCGTTTTTTCAGTTCCTAAACTTACAACTACTTTTACTGTACTTCCTTTTTTAACATTATTATATTTTTCCATATAAGTTGGATCTTGAGATATTATATGATCCTTTTCTACTTCTTTACTATATTCTTCTTTATCAACTTCAAATTTTAATCCAGCATCCTCTATTTGTTTTTGAGCTTCCTCTTTAGCTAATCCAACAACATTTGGCATTGCTACTTCAGGGGGATTTGTAATATTTAATATTCCTAAAGTACCTCCAAGTGCAATTACAAATAATAATATACAACCTATAAATGCACTTAATTTTTTATGTTTATTTATAAATCCTTTTAAGCCTTTTTCTTTGTCAGGATTTGTAGCATTATGACTTGCTCTTTCTATCTTCTTTGTATCTATCACTTGAGTTTTAGCAGTATCATCATATTCTATATCTTCTACAAAGTCTCCATCTGGATTTTTCAAACATTCTTTTAAATCTTCTAACATTTCAGTACTTGATTGATAACGTAATTCAGCATCTTTCTTTAAAGCTTTCATTATAATATCGTTTAAAGCATCTGGTACATTAGGGTTTATCTCTGATGGTTCTATTGGATCTTCTTGCATATGTTTTAATGCAACTGATACAGGAGTATCTGCATCAAATGGTACCTTTCCTGTTACCATTTCATATAATACAACCCCTAATGAATATAAATCAGATTTTACATCTGTCATTCCACCTCTTGCATGTTCAGGTGAAAAATAATGAACAGATCCTATTGTTGTTCCAAAAGCTGTAATTGTTGAGTTTGATACTGCTTTAGCTATTCCAAAATCAGTAACTTTTGCAACTCCATCTTCTGTTATTATTATATTATGTGGTTTGATATCTCTATGTATTATATTATTTCTATGGGCCATTTC
The DNA here is from genome assembly GCA_947625925.1 of uncultured Clostridia bacterium. Classification (GTDB taxonomy): domain Bacteria; phylum Bacillota; class Clostridia; order TANB77; family CAG-508; genus CAG-269. Next base: position 10,630 of record CANQQC010000030.1, read on the forward strand.
AAGTGCTGAAGCAATTTGTATTGCTACATTTACTGACCATTTCCATGGTAGTGGTCCATGTTCTTCTATTATTATTTCTTTTAATGTTTTTCCTTTAATTAGCTCCATAACAATAAAATATAAATTTTCATCTACCCCTACATCATATATTGAAACAATATTTGAATGAGTTAATCTTGCAGCAGATTGTGCTTCTGCTTCAAATCTTTTTATAAATTCTTCATCTGTTGTAAACTCATCTCTTAGAATTTTTACAGCAACAAAGCGTTTTAATACATTATCTTTTGCTCTGTATACTGTAGCCATTCCTCCATTACCAATCTTTTCAATAATTTCATAACGGTTTCCTAATAGTTTCCCCTCTAAACTCATAATACATTTCCTCTCTTTAAATATGTTTTATATGTTTTTTATAACTACTACAGTAATATTGTCATATCCTCCATTTTTATTTGCCATATCTACCAATTCTACTGGAGCTCTTTCAATATCTTTTTTTACTTGTTCATATATTTCTTCTTGGCTTACTAGATTAGTTAATCCATCAGATGCCATTACTAAAATATCTTCCTTTAAAAAACCTTTTACCATAACATCTGGCTCTATAAAGGCATTACATCCTAAAGCTTTCATCAACATATTTTTTTGTGGATGATGTACCGCTTCTTCTTGTGTAATTGTTCCATCTTTTACTAATTTTTGTACATAACTATGATCTTGTGTTAGTTTTCTTGTAAATTGTTTTCTAATACGGTATATTCGACTATCACCTATATGTCCAATATATACCTTATTATTATGTATTAAACATATTTCTAAAGTAGTACCCATTCCATCTAATTCTTTAATTTCTTTTGACTTTTCATATACAACCATATTTGCATATTCCATACTACTTCCTAAAAGTTGAATAATACTATCTTTATCTTTAGGTGTTTCCTTAAAGTTATTTTTTATATAACTCTTTGCTGTTTTTATTGCAAGTTGACTAGCAATTTCTCCACCATTATATCCTCCCATTCCATCTGCTAACATGAATAGTTGGATATCGTCTAAGGTTTCTGAAATATAAAAAGAATCTTGATTTACTTCCCTTACTCTTCCAATGTCAGACTTTGCATATGCCTTTATCATTTTCTCACCTCAATTTCCTTTTGCTAATTACACATATTCTTTATATCATATCTTTATGTTTTTTTCAATGTTTTTTACTTTTTTAATTAATGAATTAAAAACAAAATATAATAAGTATTTAATTATCTTTGCTTTGACAACATATAACTTCCTTTGTATAATATAGATGTTAGGAGATTTTTATAAATGGAAAATAATAAATATTATAAGAAACTAGAATTTTATGAGATTTTAGAGAAGTTATCCACTTTTTGTGAAACTTCTGTGGGAAAAGCACTTGCTTTAGAGTTATTGCCTTCAAATAAAAAAAGTAAGATTCAAACCAATCTAAATGAAACTAAGGAAGCAGTAAATTTAATTTATAAAGCATCTTCCCCTTCAATATATAATTTTGAAAATATAAATGAATATACCAAAATCTTAGAAGCACAAGGCATATTGTCAATTAGTGCTCTTCTTGAAGTTACAAAGATTTTTAAACTTGCTCAAAATTTAAAATCATATTTTTTACAAGAATATATAGATAGTACTAATTTTCCAAATTTAGAAAAATTATTTAAATCTTTATATACAAATTCTAGAATAGTTAAAAAAATTGATGAAATTATCCTAGATGAAAATACTATAGATGATAAAGCATCAACTGCTTTAAATCAAATCAGACAAAAACAAAGAAAAACTGAACAATTAATTAAAGATAAGTTAAATTCTTTTATTCATAGACCAACTTACTCAAAATATATTCAAGAAAGCATAGTCACTATTAGAAATGATAGATTTGTTATACCTGTTAAAGAAGAATATCGTTCACAAATCAAAGGCTTTATCCATGATATTTCAAATGCTGGTTCTACTGTTTTTATTGAACCTACAGTAATTTTTGAATTAAACAATGAGCTAAATAACTTAAAAATGGAAGAAGAAATTGAAATAGAAAAAATATTAAAAGAACTATCAGCATTATTTTATCCATATATAAATGAACTAATCGAAGATAGCTCTCTAATAGGAAAACTCGATTTTATCTTTGCTAAAGCAAAATATTCTAATTCAATAAATGGTATTACACCAAAATTAAATGATAATAAACAAATCCATTTAATAAATGCTAGACATCCACTAATCTCTAAAGATAGTGTTGTACCTATTTCAATTGAATTAGGTAAAGATTTTTCTAGTTTAGTAATAACAGGTCCAAATACAGGTGGAAAAACTGTTAGTTTAAAAACCGTTGGTTTGTTAGAACTTATGGCTTGTAGTGGACTAAATATACCCGCTGATGAACATTCTAGTATATATGTATTTGATAAAATATATGCAGATATTGGAGATAATCAAAGTATTATAGATTCACTAAGTACTTTTTCGTCACATATGTTTAATATAGTTGATATTGTAAATTCTGCTACTACTAATTCATTAATATTAGTTGATGAATTAGGCTCTGGAACCGATCCTTTAGAAGGTGCTTCACTTGCAATAAGTATATTAGAATATTTATATAATATAGGTGCATTAGTTATTGCAACAACACATTACCAAGAATTAAAAAAATATGCACTAGAAAATAAAGGTTTTGAAAATGCATGTGTTGAATTTGATTTGTCTACTTTAAGTCCAACATATAATTTACTAATTGGAGTACCTGGAAAAAGTAATGCATTTGAAATTAGTCATAAGCTTGGCTTAAATAAAGAAATAATAAACAAGGCTAAATCTCTAATGTCTACTGACGATATTCATATTGAAGAACTTCTAAAAAATATCTATGATAATAAGATAAAAATTGAAAAAGATAAACTATTAACCGAAAAATATTTAAATGAAATTTCAGATTTAAGGAATAATCTTGAAAAAGATAAAATTGCTCTTCAAGAAAAAGAAAAGCAAATTATTGATAAAGCTAAAATAAAATCTAGAGATATTCTTCTAGAAACTAAAGAGGAAGTTGATGAAATTTTAAAACAAGTAAATCTTGCAAAAAGCTCTTCTAAAACATTAAATTCTATACGAAACAATTTAAATAATAATATAAAGCACATGAATGTTAATAATAAAGAGAAAAAGAAAAATACATTAACTATTGATAAAAAAGATATACATCAAGGTTTAGAAGTTTTTGTAAATAGTCTTGGAAAAGAAGGAATAATTATCTCAAATGTTTCAAAAGATAATGAGGTTCAAGTCCAAGTTGGAATAATAAAAATGAGTATTTCTATTGATGATTTATCTCCTGCTTCAACTCATAATAAATCTAAAAATCATACTAATATAAATTATGCAAATTCTTCTAAAACAAAATCAGTTTCAACTGAGATTAATATTATTGGTATGAATGTTGAAGAAGCTATCCCTATTGTAGATAAATTTTTAGATGATGCTACTTTATCCAAACTTCAAACAGTTAGAATTGTCCATGGTAAAGGAACTGGTAAACTTCGTTTTGGAATTCATCAATTTTTAAAGAAAAATGCTCATGTTGAAAGTTATCGTATTGGAACTTTTGGCGAGGGTGAAGCAGGTGTTACTGTTGTAGAATTAAAATAAAAGGTTGATCTATAAAAATCAACCTTTTTTATTATACATATTTTTCCACTCTAACAACTTGTCTTCCACTTCTAGTTGTTCCTGTTTTTTCCTTTATTATAAATCTACCTTTTCCTCTAATTGTTATAACGTCTTCTAGTTTTAACTGCTTTGATACTTT
>CANQQC010000031.1 GCA_947625925.1 uncultured Clostridia bacterium
TTTACATGCTACTGTTGCAATAAATTTTTCTTCTTTTTCTTGTTTTGCTGTTCTTGCTACTGTATTTATTTCATCTAAAGTTTCTAAAAATAACTCTTTTGTGTCCAAATCTAAGCATACTGTTGGACAACCAGTTAATTTCATTGTATTTTCTCCAAACTCTTCTAATTCAAATCCAGCTTTTCTAAACATTCCCATATTTTCTTTTGCTATAGCCATCTCTTTATGTGTTAGAGTTATTACATCAGGTAATAATAACATTTGAGAATCCTTTTCGGTTTCACTATAATAATTTTTCTTTACTTTTTCATACATAATTCTTTCATGAGCTGCATGTTGATCTAAAATATACAATTCTTTATCCATTTCTAAAATAATATATGTTTTAAATGCAATTCCAATGAATCTGTATGATGGTAATTGATAAGTATCTTCTTTTTCAAAGAATGAAACATTATCTTTTACTATATCTACTGCACTTACCTTTTCTTGTATTCTTTTTTCTTCTTCCTCTTTTTTTATATCTTCCTCAGTTTTAGGCACAGTTCCAAATAATTTAGAATACATTTCTTTAAAGTCTTCAGTAACAACTTGAGGGTTTTCTTCTAATTGATTTATTTTATCTTTTATATATTCTAACTTTTCTTCTTTTTCTTTTAGTTCTTCTGATACAACATCAGTTTTAGGTTCTTGTTCATCTAGAGCTTCTTCAACTTTTATTTCCTCTTCTTTTTCTTTTTCATTTTCATTATTTTCAATTACTATGTCATCTTTTTCTTCTATTTGTTCTATATCATTTTCTTTATCTTCATTTTTCACTTCTTCTGTAATTTCTTCTTTTACTCCTTCTTTTTCATCTGCAACTTGTTCTATTTTTTCTTCAACATATTCTCCAGATATTATCTTTTCGTTTTTTTCTTTTATTTTACTTGCATCACCTAAAAATTTTGCAACTTTTTCATCTAATATAGCTCTTTGTTCATCAGTAAATTCCATATTATCAATTTCATCTATTTCTTTTTGTTTATCTATTATTTCGCTATCTTCTTCAATTTTTTCTTCTATATTATTAGTATTTTCGTCAATCTCTTTTTGTATTTCATTTTGCATCTTTTTAAGTTCTTCTAGCACATCTGTAGTATCAAATAAATTATTATTATTAAATTCTTTGTTTTCTTCTTGAATTTCTGGCTCTTTTTTATCTTCATTTTCTACTTTTTTATTATTATATAAATCTTCTATTATATTATTTGTTTTCATTTTACTTTCTTCTTCCGTATATTCTTCTATTTTTTTATTTTGTCTAGAATGTCCAAATAATCCACCACTTTTTGCTTGTTCTTTTTCTTTCATCTTTTCTGCTAATCTTTGTTCAAATGTTTTTTCTCTTCTATTCATTTGTCTTTGAATTTCACTTGGTGTTAGTTTATTTGTTTTTGTTTCTTCTTTTGAAGTATTCTTTATTAAATCAGCTTTTAAAAGTGTGTCTTTAATACTATGGTAAATTGCTTGGAACACTTTGTTTTCTTCTTCAAATCTTACTTCTAATTTAGCTGGATGTACATTAACATCAACCTTATTAGGATCCATTTCTAAATCAAGTGCAACAAATCCAAATTTTCCAATAGGTATTAACCCTTTGTATCCTTGAGCTGTAGCAGCTGATAATGTTTTATCTTTTATATATCTCTTATTAACAAAAAACAACTGTGTTGTTCTATTAGATCTTGCTATTTCAGGTTTTCCAATTATTCCTTTTACTGTAATTCCTTCATATTTATATTCTACAGGTAATGAAGCTTCAGCTACATCTTTTCCATATATGCTATATACTACATTTTTTATATCTCCATTTCCTGATGTTTGAATAACTGTTTTTCCATTACTAATCAATTTAAACGATATATTTGGATTGACTAAAGCTATTCTTGTAATTACATCTTCTATATATCCTGTTTCTGTATAATCCTTTTTTAAGAATTTATATCTTACTGGAGTATTAAAAAACAAATCTGTAACAGTTATTGTTGTACCTAATGGACAACCTACTTCTTCTTTTTCAATAACATCCCCAGCTGATAATACTATTTTATAACCAGCTTGTTGTTCTTTAGTTTTTGAAACTAATTCGACTTTTGCAACAGCAACAATACTTGCCAAAGCTTCTCCTCTAAACCCCATAGATGTTACAGTATCTAAATCATCTGCTGAGCGTATTTTGCTTGTTGCATGTCTTTCAAAAGCTATTTCCAAATCATCTTCTGCTATTCCTTTTCCATTATCTGATATTTTTATATATGAAATTCCACCATTTTTTATATCGATTGTTATTTTATTTGCTCCTGCATCTATAGAGTTTTCTACCATTTCTTTTACTACTGATGCTGGTCTTTCAATGACTTCTCCTGCTGCTATTTTGTTTATTGTCAATTCATCTAATAACACAATATTTCCCATTATCATATTCCTCCCATTTTCTCTTGCTATTATATCATTACTGCTCTATTTTTTACAAGTCTTTTGATAATAAAAGAGATATAAAAAAAGTTGATTTAAAATCAACTTTTTTATATCTCTTAAATTATTTTTTTAAGCTCTTGGATGTGCTTTTTTATATATATTTTTTATTCCTTCATCTTGGAATTGCATATATACTTGTGTAGATGATATATCAGAATGTCCAAGCATCATTTGTATTGCTTTTAAGTCTGCTCCATTTTGTAATAAATGTGTTGCAAATGAATGTCTTAATATATGTGGTGTAATATCCTTTGTTATATGTGCTTGTTCTTTATAATATTTTATTATTTTCCAAAAACCTTGTCTTGTTAATCTTTTTCCATTTATATTAACAAATAAAGCTTTTACACTTTCATCTTTTATTAAAATATTTCTTGCTTTATCAATATACTCTGTCAATGCTTTTAACGACATTTTTCCTAAAGGAATATTTCTTTGTTTTTTACCTGTACGGCATGTAACAAATCCTTCTTCTAAATTAACATCGTTAATATCTAATGATATAATCTCTGTAACTCTCATTCCTGTCGCATAAGCAAATTCTAACATTGCTTTGTCACGAATTCCTTTCAAATCAACATCTTTTGGTTGTTCTAAAAGTAAAGTTACTTCTTTAAAGGTTAGTGTACTTGGTGCTTTTTTCTCTATTTTAGGTGATTGTATATTTTCTGTAGGATCTTTCTTTATTTTTTTATTTTTTAACTCATATTGATAGAAAGAACGAATTGACGCAATACATCTTGATATTGTAGAGGCTTTTTTACCTTCTTCTTGTAAATGTTCTATATATTCTTTCATTGTATTTTCTGTTGCTTTAGTGTAATTTATTCTATTTTTTTCTAAGTATTCTTTAAATTGTCTTATGTCTCTCTTATATGATTGTAATGTATTATTTGATAATTTTTTTTCGTTTTCTAAAAATTCGTAAAATAGTTTTAATTGTTTATCCATTGTTCCACTACCCCTCATCTATAAAATAAATTATTAACATAAACCACTTATGTTATATCAAACTATTTCTAAAAAGTAAATAGATTTTTTTTATTTTTTATAAATATTTTAAAATTATTAGTATTAAATTTGTCGTTAAAAAGGTTTCTATTACAGAAGATAATATCATGAAAACTAGCATTATTAAGGAGAACATCGTATGTCTTATAATTTCAATTTTTATGTTATTTTTCCTTTTATCTTTTACAATAGATTTATATAGTTTAAATCCGGCTCACACCAATAGCAATAATTGCAGGTATAAAAAAGATATTATGTAAAAGTAAAGAAGATAAAATAAATGTAGTACCTTTTGTATTTCCTAACGTTAATATTGATGTACTGATAGTATATCCTAAACAAAAACCCCTATATGTTATAATTCCAATAACTATTGGTATACCTATAATTGTAGTTCCAAGAAACCAAAGTATAATCGCTAATGCCACATTTTTAGTAATACTATCTTTTAAAATTGTCATTGATTGTATATTTCCATTTTGTTTTAATTCGTTAATAGATGAAGAAAAATATTTTGTAACTTCTTCTATTTTACTTTCATCTAAATTGTTAACAAAAAACACTCCTAAAAATATACCAATTATAAACATTAAAGTTATTATAATATATTCTTTTTTATTGTTTAAAATATGTTGTAATACAATATTTTTAATTATATTTTTTTTATTTTTTTTCATAAAAAACTCCTTATATTTTATACATAATGTGTATTCAATAAGAAATTTTTTAGAACAAATTAGTTATTCTTTTTTTCTATTTTTCCATATACGCCTCCACCACCAGAGTGTATTGTCATTTTTCCCTCTTTAGCATTTATTATATTAGTTGCTATTTTTTCACCAACTACCGCTTCTAAGTCATCTTTTGTTAATTTATGTAATATGTTCATTTCATTTTCAAAAGAATCCAATAATTTATCTATTGTTTTTCCCCCAACTCCTGGAATAAATTGTAATGGTATTTGGTAAATATATGGAGGTCTATTTTTTGGACTTTTACTTTCTTTTTTATCTTGTATTAACTCAATTCTATCAAAAACTCCAAATGTTACTTTTTTACTTCCACATTTTGGACAAACACTAACCGGCTTTTTTGTTTCAATTGAAGTTTCACAATTATCACAATATGTTCTATGATATTTACCTAATTTTGGATCCAAACCATAATTAGCTATTATCTTTCTTCCATCTTCATTTTTTAGAGCTTTTACAATTTCTTTAAAAGATATATCTTCAACTAACATCTTGTTATATTCTCTTGCAATTTTAGGTAATGAATGTGCATCTGAATTTGTTACAAATGTTTTATTTTCTAATTCTGATATTGTATCGGCAAGTTGTGTGTCTGAACTTAAACCTAATTCTATTGCATATATTTTGCTGTATTTTTCTTTAAATATTTCTTCTAGTCTATCAACACAATTTCCATAATAACTCTTAAATGGTGTAAAAACATGTGCTGGAATTAAAATCCCGTTATATTTCTCAACTATATCTATTAACTCATATCCAGATACATCTGACCTTTGAGTACTTAATGTTATATTTTTTATATGTGTACTCATTTCTTTTGAAAAAGCTTTTATATCTTTAAGATATGGAAAGAAACAAACATTGTGAGCACTTCCACATTTTCCATTTCTTCCTTTTTCTGATGTTTCAACTTCGCTTCCTAAAAGAATACAAACTTTATCTTTATATATAATTCCTCCATCTTCTAACTCATATGCTTCTCCTGTTTTTAAGAAGTTTTCTATATCTTCTATTACATATGGTGATGCACAATCAATTATTCCTACTACTTGAATTCCTTTTTTGTTTGCACATTCTTTTGCTATATTGGCAAAATTAAGAGACCTTGCTGCTGTTATTTTTATTGGTTTTCCACTTTCACTTCTTCCTATGTGTACATGTAAATCTGCAAATATTTCGTACATTTTTTATTCCTTTCTTTATTACAACTTAAAACGAGGCTTTTACTCCTCGTTTTCTTCTATTTCTTTATCTTTTGTTAATAATAATTTTCCCATTATTTTTCTAGTAGTCTCTTCACTAAATAAAGGTCTGTTTTTATTTGTATTTTCAAACATATGCTCTTTTATCTCTTTTCTTTTGTCTGCTATTTTTTTATCTATTTGTGGTTCAAAATCATGAGCAACTTTTTTTATAAAATCTTTTACATCTTTTGAGTTGTTATGTATTTTCACTAGTTTAGTTAATGCTCCCATTTTCACATTTTCACCAAGTTGAATTTCTTCAATCTCTTTTGCAAAAATAATGAATTGTTCAATATATCTATTATATTTATCTTTTAAATTTCTATGTTCTAATAAAACTAATGCCTCATCTGGTTTAAATCCTATTCTCTCTTCTCTATCTAACAACATACCTCCATATTGGTCAGCAAGTTCTAATATATCACTTTCTTCTTCTCTTGGTTGACTATTGCTATATCTATTGACTTCTTCACATATTTTACATATTTTTTCACTAAATCCAATACTTCTTAAGAACTCTGCCCCATCTTTTGCATAAGTTTTTATTTTATCTAGTTCTTGTGGGTTTTCTACTTTTTTACAGTTACATATTAGACAAGCTGTTAAAACAGTATTTCTATCGACATTAATATCCATGTATTCCATAAAGAGTCTTGCTATTTCAGTTTTAAAAACAGTGGATTTATCAAAAAAAACTTTCTGTTTTTTAGAAAGATAATATTCAATTTCCATTTTTGCTATTAAGTCTTTTTCACTTAATATGTACTCTGCAAAACTTTCCATATCTACTCCCTATTTTTGTATATTTTTCATAACTTTACATTTTTATTATAATTTAATTTAATACTTATTTCAACATTTTTTGCCAAATGTCATAAAACTGTAATATTGAAGGATGCATAAATATATATCATGCATCCTTTTTTTTATTTTATGTCTTTATAACTTCTATATCTAACAAATATAAATGAAGAAATTAGTGAAGCAAAAATAATTATTCCAAATAATATTATTTTACCTCCTGTGTTTGGAAGATCAAGTTTTGAAACTGTATTATCTTTACTTGTATTTTTCTTATTATTTGTAGTATTTGTCTTGTTTTTATTTGTATCTACTTCATTTTTATCTTCGTCCTCATCATCGTAAATATCATCATCTGAATTGACTTTTTTCTTAACAGTTACAATACATTTTGCTTGTATTTCGCCATTTTCTTGTGATGTTGCAGTTATAGTTGTTTCACCTTCTTTTATTGCAGTTATTATTCCATTTTCTGAAACTTTTGCAACTGTAATATCTGACGACTCCCATGTTACATTTTTGTTTGTTGCGTCTTCTGGTGTAACTGTTACAACTAAATTTAAAGTATCTCCTTCTTCTATCTCAACTTTTGATTTATTTAATTTTATTGATTCTACTGGTTTATTTTCATTTTCTTTTGCTTGATAAGTCGTGAAAGCTTTTATACAACAACTTGATCCACTTAAACTATGTGTTTCATTGAAAGATGATAAATTTACATCACTCCATTCTTCTCCATCATTTGAAATATAGCTTTCTCCATCATTTGCTGTAGCATTATCATAAAATCCACTTGTACCACCAAGCTGAGCATTTTTATAGTTAACTTCTAATGGTATATATGCCATTTCTTGATTTGTATATTTAACTTTAATTACAAATTTATCTCCAGTTAGTTTAATTTGAGTTGGTAATTCAATAACATGATAACCTGTTTCTAATGGAGTATCTTTTGTTGCAACTAATTGTGCATCTTCTATATTATCATCATTAGCATTTATATATACTTGTACTCCTGCTGCACCTGCCATATATATTCCAACTTCTTGAATATATTCATCTTTGTCTGTTAAATTTTCTCTATCATATACACAAGCAGCATAGATTTCATTTCCCAATGGAAGTCCAAGATTCATTCCTAGTTCATCATATTGGTATATTTTATCATAATCTAATTCATTGTTTTCATATTCTTCAACATCTTTTAATCCCATTAATGATCTTTCTATACATGCATCCTCATAAGAGATATACATATATCCATCATTTCCAAACTCAGTTCCATAAGAATTTAATACAATATATGCTCCTTTTTCTTTTGGTTCTTTTCCTTCTTTAAAATTTCCAACATCATAATCATCATCCCATCCAACAAGGGAAACAACATGATTTGCTGCTCTTTCATTGTCGTAGTCATTATAATTATATGCTCCTGTACTTTGATTATAATAATTGGCTGTATCTATATATAAATCTGCTGAAACTGCTCCATAATTTTTTATATGTTCTTTTACTAAATCTCTTGCTGCTTTTACTTCATCATCTGAATAAGCATTTTGTTTATTACTATCTTTATAACATTTTACTTTATTTTCATCAATTTTTTTATACATACTTGTAAATTCAACTGATTCATTGATTCTTGCTGCTAATGGTTTCTCTAGACTTCCAACCTCTTGTGCACTTTTAAATCCTTGTTGGTCAGTATATACACTTTCAAATGGCATTTGTGATTCTTCTACAGGTCCATAACCACTTACAGCATAAGCAAGTGAAAGTCTAGGTCCTGCTCCACTTCCGGTTGCTCTATTAAACATTTGAGCTGTCATATATTCTATATGCATTGGTGAAAATATTTTTGAAGTCTTATGTAATTGTTTTGATATACTTGTTTCTAAAACACTTGAATATGAAAATGCCCAACAACTTCCAGAGTTTAATTGATTTTTTACAGTAATAGGTATATTACTTTGTTCTAAATCTTCTTTTAAGTTATATCTTGTTTCAAGAACCTGTTTTGGTTCATTTGCTAAAAGAGCATTATATGTAGAACGTCTAATAGATTCTTTTAATGGTATATTTATTTTTATATCATCTTTCAATTCTATATTTTCAGCATCTACATAGTAATTTATACTTATTAAAAATAATATTATACAAATTATAAAAAGTATTTTTTGTATCTTCTTCATTTATTTCCTCCCATAAATTTATGAACTATTACTATATAAGTTAGCTTCACATAAATTTGAAGCTATTTTAAAAGATCAAATTGATTTTGTTTATATTGCTTATTTGTCCTTTGATTTTGTAATTGTTTTGTATCTTGTATAACAGTGTTGATTTCTTGAAGTCCAATTTTACTTGTATCTTTTTTTATAGTTTCTGGTGTAATATAGTCATTGTCATATGAACTTGTCGTTGAATGTGGCTGTATTGAATTTTGTTGTTTAGATTTTTGAGCTTGTATATCAGTAATACAATACCACATTTTTTTATCTTTATTATATTTCATCTCACTTGGAGTTTTTCCATCCTGTCTGGCTAAAACTCTTTCTAAAGATATTTGTTGTTTTCTTAACGTTGATATGTTTTCTTTTTTAACTTCATCAGAAACTTTTAATAAACTTCTATTAGTTAGTCCTCTTCTGTAATCTATTTCATCTTTAACAGAACCCCTAGTTAGGTTTCCACTTATTAAATAATTTTGTGCATTTTGTTTATCTTTCTCAGCCATGGTTCTATGATGTTTTGGTATATTTCCTGTTCTTCTATTTTCTTCTGCCTTTTTATGTGTTTGTTTAGCATATTCACTATCTCTTATCTGAACTAATATTTTATTTACTTCTGGTATTTTAGTAAATTGTTCTACATAATTTATTCCTCCATTAATAGTTAAATTATCTGCCTCTTTCAATAGTCTTGCCATAGCAGGTGCAAGTTTACCCATATACCACTTTGGATCTTTTTTATCATTCTCTGTTATATTTTTAAAATCTTCTATAAATCTACCTGTTTTTATACTATTCAATACTTTTTTTATATTATCTTCTTCACAATTAGCTCTTAGTGCATAAGAAGTTGCCTGTTCAGTATCCTCATAATCTTTCACAAAATCTTTTATCCATTGCATTTTTCTTTTATGAGCCTTCATTTTTCTTTGCTTTTGTTCATCTTCTTTTGTTTTGTCATACTGTTCAATTTTTTCATCAACTTGAGCTAAAACTTCTATTTTTTTATTATAATATTTCTCTAATCTTTCACAATTTTCTTTATGAATAGACCAAGGTGATTCTGATTTAATTGTATCCATAATAATTCGTTTTGGTGGTTTATTTTTAGACAATTCTTTTATTTTAAGTACATATTGTTCTATATATTGTTTTGCCGTTATTTCTGATCCATCTTTTAATATAACTTTTCCATTTTCTGAAATATTTTTAAAAAAATATTTTTTTAAAAATTTTTCTGCTGACATTTCTCCTTTATTTTTTCCTGCCGGTACATTAAAGCTACGTTGTAATAGTTGTGGATCTATTGTTTTTATAAATTCATCAAAATCCATTTGAACTGTTTTTCCTTTTTGCTCAACTGCTATTGTACCATTATTAGATGGCATTATAAATTCATCTATTCTTGTTCTTGCTGAAGCCATTTGTGCTGATTTTTCTAATCTACTTTCTAGTTGATTTTGAAAATAATATGACATTTTACTAAAAATTTCTTTAATTTCATCTTTTCCTATTTGTTCTATTAATTCACCAATCTGTTCTGGTGTAATTTTTTCTATTTGTCTATCTATCAGTTCATAGTACATTTCTTGAGTATCTTGTATAAGAATTTTTTTATCTATTTGTGTAAATGCTTGATTTTCTGATATTTCTTGAACTTCTTTTTGCATATTTTTTATAAGTTCAACAGCTGTTTTTTTACTTCCATCTAAATTATATTCTTTTTGCAAAATTGGATATATATGTAATATTTCTGTTCTATTTTTTTCTTTTATTAAATTATCTAAAATTGGTACTGTAACATCATCTCTTTCTTGCAATCCTTTGCTATCATAATGTTGTTGTCCATCAAAAGAATCAACGTCTGCTTTATAACGAAATGTATTCAACTTTCCTTCTTCTATAATTCTTAAATCTTCTATTTTTTTATCTTCTATTCCTATAGTTTCTAAGTATTGATTATATCCAACTTCATTCGCATTGTTTTCAATTGTATATGCATCATAGTTTCCTGTTTTTTTATCTCTACTATACCAATCTTTTTGTAGATAAGTTTTTATTGCAAAATCTCTAGCGTATTGTATTGCCTCCTTGCTACTAACATTTGTCCTTGTCATCAAATATTGTCTATGATGTTGTATTTCATGAAATACTGTTTTAAATATTGTTTTACAAGCAAATAGTCTCTTTTCTTTATCAGAGCTTTGTAAATCTTCATATAATTTTGATGTATTGTATGTGATTAAAGGTCTTCCTTGAACAAATTTACCCTCTTGTATTTTCCAACCAGGATTATGTCTTCCTCTAAAATTATCTTCAGGACTATTTACAAATTTAAGCTCAAAAGTACTTTGTGTATCATCATTAGGATTATATCTATATCCTAATTCCTCAATTTCTAATTGAAAGATTGTTGTTATATCTTTTTGCATTTTTTCTAATAATTGAGTATCATTGAAGTCTAATTTATTATCTTTAAAATAATTCATAAAATCTAACATTTTTTGTCTTTGTATCTCAATTTTAGTCATAATTCTTCTTACCTTTCATTTTCTTCTTCTGTAACTTTCTTATATACTTCTTCAATTAGTTCATCACTTTTATCTTCTTTTTCTAATTTTTTTAATCTTAAATATTCTTTCATTTGTTCTGTTTTTTCATTTTCCATAAAAGTCATCTCCTTATCTTTTTCTAAACAAACTCATAATTTTATTTAACACTTTATTAAAGAATTTTTCTTTCTTATATTCAACAATAGCTGTATCTTCTTCATAGTCTATTGATTTATTTGTTTCTTTCTTCTTAAATAAATTATCCGGATTGTATTTTTCTCTTAATTCTTCTTTCTTTTTGTCATTATCTGAATATATTTTTAACAATTCTTGCTTTTCTTTTTCACTTTGACACCAATAATTTAAATTCAACATAGCAAGAAGTGCTAATGTTTTTCTTTGTAAATTTTGCTCCATTAAAGAAACCTTTGGATTTATATTAGGTTTATAATCTTTATCTTTTTCTTCTTCAAATAATTCCAATAATTTCAAAGGTATCATGTTTACATATTTTTGTTCCATAAATGCTAGAATCTCACATATTTCTGCATAGGAAATTGCTAATTGTTTTCTATTTTCCATATAAATCCTCGTCTTTAATTAAAAATGCTATATTTTTATTATAATCACATGTTTCTTATATTTCAATATTTTTCAATAAATGTCATAAAAACGTAATAATACTGTAAAAAACGAGCTTTAAAAGCTCATTTTACTCTTCAATATGTATTATTGCTCCTGTTGCTAATTCATCGCAACGATTATTATATTCATTATCGGCATGTCCTTTTACTTTAATAAAGTTAACCTTGTGAGTCTTTGTCAAATTATATAGTTCTTCCCATAATTCTTGATTTTTTACTGGCTTCTTATCAGATGTTTTCCAGTTATTTTTTACCCAATTATATATCCATCCTTTTTCAAATCCATTTACCACATATGCACTATCACTATATAGGTCAACTTCACATGGATATTTTAATAGTTTTAAAGCTTCTATTACTGCAGTTAATTCCATTACATTGTTAGTTGTTTCTTGTTTTGATCCTGATATTTCTTTTTTATTATCTTTATACATTAGTACTGCACCCCATCCACCTGGACCAGGGTTACCTGAACAAGCTCCATCTGTATATATAGTTACTTTATCCATTAACTGTACCTCCATTGTTTTTTTGTACTTTTTATGATATGATTATATCAATATTTTTAGTTTAATACAAGGAGTTTTATATGAAGAAAGTTTTAGGTATAATTGCAGAATACAATCCTTTTCATAATGGACATTTATATCATTTAAATAAATCAAAACAATTAACAAACGCTGATTATACAATTGCAATAATAAGTGGTAATTTTACCCAACGCGGTGATACATCTATAATAAATAAGTGGGATAAAACTGAAGCTATTTTAGAAAATGGCGTTGATTTAGTTATTGAACTTCCTCTTGTTTATTCTATTTCAAGCGCTGAAAATTTTGCAGATGGTGCAATAAAAATCTTAGACTCTCTTGGTGTTGTTGACTATGTGTCTTTTGGTTGTGAAACAACAGATATTGATTGTTTGAATAATATTTCAAATACCTTATTTAATGAACCTGAGGAATATAAAAAAATACTTAACCAAGAACTTTCAAATGGCATTTCCTATCCTAAGGCAAGACAAATTGCTATAGAAAAATATTTGAATATTTCTTCAGATGCACTTTCTATGCCTAATAACATTTTAGCAATTGAATATTTAAAAGCCTTAAAAAAATACAAATCTTCAATATCTCCTATTTTTATTAAACGTATAGATACTGGATATAATGATACTGAATATAAAAATAACATTGCAAGTGCTACTGCAATTAGAAATATTATTAAAGAAAACCGAATAGATGAGCTTAAAAATTTAGTTCCAAACAATAGCTATTCTATTCTTTATAATGCAATTAAGCAAAATGCTACTGTAATAGATTTAAGTTGTTTTGAAAAAGAAATTATATATACTTTAAGAAAAATGTCA
>CANQQC010000032.1 GCA_947625925.1 uncultured Clostridia bacterium
GTTTTTTTACTGGCTGGGCTGGTGGGATTCGAACACACGCATGCCAGAGTCAAAGTCTGGTGCCTTACCGCTTGGCTACAGCCCAATATATTAAGTTGTAAAAAATGGGGTGGAAGATGGGACTCGAACCCACGGTCTCCAGTGCCACAAACTGGCGCGTTAACCAACTACGCTACATCCACCAACTATATCGTAGCTCTTTCGTGAGCACACTTACTATTTTACCCTATTTCTACCCCATTTGTCAACTGTTTTTTATAAATTTTATTCTGTTGTTTGTGTATCTGTTATTGTAGATGGATCTATTCCATATTTATCATACATCCATGTAATGTAATCAAACGGATCCATAGTAATAGGATCTCCATAATCTATACCATATGTTTCAACCCTTATACTTGTTATTTTAGGAGGATTTACAGGCTTACTCATTTCTGCTTCTTCTCCTTCTTGAGTTTTATCATTTTGTGTTACTTCAACTTCTGCAATTTTCTTAACAACATCCATTCCTTCAATTACTTTACCAAAACCTGCATAATTACCATTTAATCTAACATTTCTATTTGTCATAATAAAAAATTGAGAGGTTGCTGAATTGTATGATTCAGTTAATAATTCTGAAGAATATGATGTATAGTCTGATCTTGCCATTGCAAGTGTTCCTTCTTCAAATTTTAATGTGTTCTTTATATTATTCGATGTAAATTCTCCTTGTATTGCATAAGCATCTTCTGTACCTTCATCATATAAATCTTTTAGTGTAGCTGCTCCTGATCCTGAGCCATCTTCACTATTATCTCCACCTTGAATCATAAAATCTTTTATAATTCTGTGGAATGTTAGTCCATCATAAAATTTTCTATTTGCAAGTTTTATAAAGTTTATAACTGTATTTGGAGCTTGATCTGGATATAATTCCATTTTTACAGTTCCAAATCCTTCAACTTCCATAGTAGCTACTGGATTTTTTACCTCCATAGTAGCTTTTCTATAATATCCATAAGCTACAAATCCAATACCTGCAAGTATAACTATCAATATAAGTATTATTATTACTGTTCCTATTTTTTTCATTTTTTATTCAATCCTTTCGTTTTCTTCTTATAAATCACTATGTACATATTAACTCTTAATCTATTAAATTGTCAAATACAAATTGCTCTTGCATTCTTACCAAAGATTGCTTTATTGTTTTAGCTCTTATTTCACCTATTCCTTCTACTTCATCAAGATTTTGTACATCTGCCGCTAGAATATGTTGAAATGATTTAAAACTTTTTATTAAGTTCTCAACTATATTATTTGGCATTCTTGGTATTTTACTTAAAACTCTATATCCTCTTGTATATACAGCAAGTTCGTCATAATTATCAAAGTTTTCGTAACCTAAGATTTTTGCTATAACACTTTCTTTTGTTAATTCTTCATAAGATAGTTTCTCTAATTTCTTTAAAACTTTCTCATGTGCTTTCTTACTTCTATTATTTGCAACATAATCTTTAATTATTAGTTCTTCTTCTTTTTCCAAACCACCAATTAATTCTTCTAATTGCATTCTTACAAGTCTTCCATCTTCTCCTAACTCAAATATCTTAGCTTGAATTTCTTCTACAATTTTCATAACCATTTCAGCTCTTTGAATTGCAACTATAACATTTTCTAAAGTTACTATATCATTAAATTCATATTCATTTAATAAACTTAATTTACTATCAAATACCTTCTTATATCTTTCTAAAGTTTGTATAGCTTGATTTGCTTTATTTAATACAGTATCTGTATTTTCTAGTACATATCTATCATTTCCTTTAAAAACTGTTATTATATTTCTTCTTTGAGAAATACTTATTACAAGATTTCCTGTTTGCTTAGCAGTTCTTTCAGCTGTTCTATGTCTTGTTCCTGTTTCTTTAGTTTGTATTTCATGTGATGGTATAAGTTGTGCATTTGCATATATTATCCTCTTAAAGTCTCCACTTAATACAATTGCTCCATCCATTTTAGCTAATTCATATAGTTTTGAAGAAGTATATTCTTCATTAATATAAAAACCACCATCAACAACTTGTTTTAATAACTCATTATCGTCTGTTATCAATAGTAATGCTCCTGTTTTTGCTTTTAATATATTTTCAAGTCCATCCCTTATTGGTGTACCTGGAGCTATTAACTGTAAAATTTCTGTTATCCCATTAGCCTTACTTTTTCTCAATGATGATTTTCCTCCTTACTTAATTCCTATTTTTTTCATAGCTTCATTTATATTACTAACGCCTATTATATCTAATTTATATTTTTCTTTCAATAGTTTTTTATTACTTTCTGGAATAATACATGTTTTAAAACCTAATTTTTCAGCTTCTTTTAATCTTTTTTCTATCATGTTAATTCTTCTTACTTCTCCTGTTAATCCAACTTCTCCCATTATTACCATTTCTTTTGGAATTGGTATGTTTTTAAATATAGATGCTGTTACTGCAATTATTCCTAAATCTATAGAAGGTTCATTTATACGCATTCCACCTACAACATTTAAATATACATCTTGTCCACCCAACATCAAACCTGTTTTCTTTTCTAATACAGCAATTAATAATGCTAACCTATTATAGTCTATTCCATTTGCTGTTCTCTTTGGTATACCATATATACTTTGTGTTGTTAGAGCTTGTAATTCTATTAGTACTGGTCTTGTTCCTTCAATACATGATATTATACATGAACCTGCTGGATTTCCATCTCTTTCTGATATTAAAACATCTGATGGATTTGTAATTTCACACATACCTTTATCATTCATTTCAAACATACCAATTTCATTTGTAGATCCAAATCTATTTTTTATTCCACGTAAAATCCTATATGAAAAATATCTTTCACCTTCTATATATAAAACTGTATCTACCATATGTTCTAATACTCTTGGTCCTGCAATATTTCCGTCTTTTGTAACATGCCCAATCAATATTGTTGTAATTTTTCGTGCTTTACAAATTCTCATTATTTGAGAAGTTATTTCCCTTACTTGACTTACACTCCCCACGGCTGCTGATAATTCATCTGAATACATAGTTTGTACAGAGTCTATAATTACAAGTTTTGGATTAAGTTCCATAATTGCATTATCAACAACTTCAATATTTGTTTCACCTAAAAACATGATATTTTCATTTTTTATTCCTAATCTATCTGCTCTTAACTTTATCTGTTCTGCTGATTCTTCTCCTGAAACATATAAAACGACACCTTCACCTTTTATTTTATTACATAATTGTAGTATTAGCGTTGATTTACCTATTCCAGGCTCTCCTCCTAATAACACAAGTGAACCTTTTACTAAACCTCCACCTAATACTCTATTTAATTCTTCAAAACCAGTTGATACTCTTATTTCTTCTTCTGATTGATATGAATTTAATTTTTTAGGTGTATTTTTTTCATAATTTAATACAGAAGACTTACTACTCTTTGTTTCAACTATTTTCTGTTCATAAAACGTATTCCAACTGTTACATGCTGGACATTTTCCTAGCCATTTAGCAGATTCATTTCCACATTCACTACATACAAATACTGTTTTAGATTTTGCCATGTTTTTCTCCTTTCAACACAAAAAAGTATAGCACAAAAATATATTTTTTGCTATACTTTTAAAAATATTCTTTTCCCTTTAATTTTACAAAATTAGTCTTTGTTATTTTTTCCAAATGTAACATCTTGGAATAAAAAGTCATGTACTTTTTTCCATGTGATTTCTTGATGTAAAAATTCATTTATTTCATCTTCAACTTTTTGTTGTTTTGGTGTTAATTCTACTTTTATTTCTTTATTCCAATCTATTTCTTGTAACCAAAAAGCTTTAAATTTTGCCCAAAATCCTATTTTAGTTGGCAATGCTTTTTCGTTATTTTCTTCCATATTTACCCCTCCAAAAACTCCTGCGTTTTCTTCAGTTGTGCTTGTATTAGTTGTATTAGTATCTGTATTATTATTCACTTCTACTCCTCCAAAAACTCCTTCTGTTACTTTTGTTTCTTCTCCTAAATCTGCCATCAATTTTTCCTCCTTTGTGTTAATCGTTACACTTTATTTACTACATTTATACTATAAAAAAGTTTATAAATCAAGTGTTTTTCGCTATTTTTATATTACTTTTTAGTTACATAAATATTACACATTTATTACATTTCCACCAATTTTTTCTTCTTTTGCTTCTTTACATTTAACATTAACTAACTTGTTTTCTACATTCTTGTAACTTTCACATTCTACTAAAATATAGTTACCAGTATGTCCCCTATATTTTCCTTCTTTTTTCTCTTCTATTAATACTTCAACTTCTTTATCTATATACTTTTTATTATACCATAGTTGATTTCTATTAGATAATTCTATTAACTTTTTACTTCTCTCTTCTTTTTTATTTCCATCAATCTGATTTGCCATTTTACTTGCTTTAGTTCCCTTTCTTGATGAAAATTTAAAAACATGCATTTTATATAATTTAATTTCTTTTAAAAATTTATATGTATTTTCAAATTCTTCATCAGATTCTCCAGGAAACCCTACAATAATGTCTGTTGTAATTAGTGCATCATCATACACTTTTCGTATCTTTTCAACTATTTGTTTAAATTGCTCAATTGTATACCTTCTATTCATTCTTTTTAAAGTTTCGTTGCATCCACTTTGTAAAGATAAATGAAAATGATGACATATTTTATCAAGTTTACTCAATCTTTCTAAAAACTCATCATCTATTAGTAATGGTTCTATAGATCCTAATCTTATTCTCTTAATTTTTTCTATTTTATTTATTTGCTCTAATAAATCTATTAGTTTAAAATTTTCTTTAAAATCCTTCCCATATGATGCAATATGAATTCCTGTTACTACAACTTCTTTTATTCCTGTATTTGATATTTTTTCAATTTCAGCTACAACATTTTGAGGTTTTCTGCTTCTTACTCTACCTCTAGCATAAGGAATAATGCAATAAGAACAAAAGCGGTCACATCCGTCTTGGACTTTTATGACTGCTCTTGTTTTTTCTGTATATGTTACTTCTCCAAAATCAATAAATTCTTTATCTTTCATTACATCTTCAATTGCTACTATTGATTTCTTATTTTCTATAAACTCTTCTACATATTTTACTATATTGGCTTTCTCATTATTACCTAAAACTAAGTCAATTTCATTCATTTTTTCTAGTTCTTCTTTGGCAACTTGCACATAACAACCACATGCAACTATAATAGCATTTTCATTTAGATTTTTTACTCTTCTTAACATTTGTCTTGACTTTCTATCAGACATATTTGTTACAGTACATGTATTTATTATATATATATCAGCTACTTGGTGATGTTCTACTATTTCATAACCTTTTTTTTCAAACTCTTGTGCCATTCCATTTGTTTCATAAAGATTTACTTTACAACCGTAAAGTTATGAAAGCCACTTTCTTTTTTGTATTACTCATTTTATCTTTTTCCCTCTAATGCATCTAGATTATCTAGAGCTTTTCCTGTTCCTAATGCAACACAAGAAACAGTATCTTGCGCTATCATTACATTAATTCCAGTTTTTTCTTGTAGTAATTTATCTAATCCATCTAATAAACATCCTCCACCTGTCATATAGATTCCTTTATCACTGATATCTGCTGCCAATTCTGGTGGTGTTCTTTCTAATATAGAGTGTACAGCATCTACTATCATCATTGCTGGTTCTAATAGAGCTTCCATCATTTCACTAGATTTAATAGATAGTGTTGTTGGAAGACCTGTTATTAAATCTCTTCCTCTTACATCCATTTCCATATCTTGTATTTTTGGATACACACAACCAATATTCACTTTTAAATCTTCAGCTGTTCTTTCTCCAATCATTATATTGTGTTTCTTTTTCATGTATCTCACAATTGCTTCATCAAATTTGTCACCAGCAATTTTTAGTGAGCTACTAACCACTGATCCTCCTAAGGAAATTACAGCAATATCAGTTGTTCCTCCTCCAATATCTACAACCATATTTCCACATGGTTTTGCTATATCTATTCCAGCACCTATAGCTGCTGCTATTGGTTCTTCAATTAAATATACTTTTCTTGCTCCTGCTTGTGATGCAGCATCAATAACTGCTTTTTTCTCAACTTCTGTTACTTGTGAAGGTATACAAATCATTATTCTTGGGGCAAATAAAAATCTTCCGCAAACTTTATTTATAAAATATTTAAGCATTTTTTCTGTTACAGTATAATCTGATATAACACCCTCTCTTAATGGTCTTGTTGCAACAATATTTCCTGGAGTTCTGCCAAGCATTCTTCTTGCTTCTCTTCCTACTGCTAGAACGTTTCCAGTGTTTTCGTCAACTGCTACCACAGATGGTTCTCTTAAAACTATTCCTCTTCCTTTTACATAAGCTATTACTGTAGCTGTACCTAAATCTATTCCAATATCTTGCCCAAATCCGAATTTAAACATTATAACCTTCCCTTCACTAATGTTTCAATTTTATTTCAATTTCGTTACAGTTTCTTTACAATTATATTACATAATCACCTTTTTATCAATAGCTTTTATTGAATTTTTTTAATTTTTATAATATAATTATTACACATCAATATTTAAATAAAGGAGAATTATGGAATTTATATCAAAAAATGAACAAGATACAATGAAATTTGCAAAAAATTTAGCTTCTAAATTACAAACTGGTGATACAGTTGTACTTTCTGGAGATTTGGGTTCTGGTAAAACTAAATTTGTAGAAGGTTTTTTAACCTATTTTAATTTACAAGATGAAATATCAAGTCCTACTTTTAATATTGTAAATGAATACAAAAATGATAACATTTCAATTTACCATTTTGATGTATATCGTTTAGTAAATAGTTCTGAATTTTATGAAATAGGTGGAGATGAATTTTTTGATAATGGTATTTGCTTAATTGAATGGGGAGAAATTATTAGTGATGCTATTCCAAAAGAACACATAACCATTCAATTTGAAAGAGATTCTGATAATTACAATAAAAGAATTTTACACATTTCATATTTTGGAGAAAGATATAAAAATATATTAAATAGTATATTAGGAGGATAATTTTGAAAATATTAGCAATTGATACTTCTAGTAAAACATGTGGCGTTTGTATACTAGAAGATAAAAAAGAAATATATAAAAAAGATTTAATTACTGAGCGTTCTCATTCTATTAAATTGATGCCAATTATAAAAGAAGTTTTTGAAAAAGCTAATTTAAATATAAAAGATATTGATTTAATTGTATGTGACAAAGGTCCTGGATCTTTTACAGGTATTAGAATTGGAGTTGCAACAGCTAAAGCTTTTTCAGATAGTTTAGATATTCCGATTATTGGAGTCAACTCATTAGAAACTTTAGCATATACTTACTTAAATAATAATAAACTTGTTTGTTCTATTTTAGATGCAAAAAATGATAATTGCTATTTTGCTCTATATCAATTTAATGATGGTATATGTAAAGAACTAATAGCACCAAAGGCATCTTCTTTGAAAAAGTGCATAGAAGAATTATCTTCTTATTCTAATATAACTTTTATTGGCGATGGTTCTATTACGTTTAAAGAAGAACTTCAAAAAAATATACCTCCGTCAACTTTTTCTGAAAATGATATATTGAATTCATATAATTTAGGGTTGGCTGGTTATACAAAATTTATAAATAACAATTTTGAATCAGTTTTACCTATGTACTTAAAAAAGCCACAAGCTCAAAGGCAATTGGAGGAGAAATTAAATGGAAATTCAAATTCGTAAAATGGTTTTAGATGATTTAAATTTAATTGAAAATAACCTTGAAAATGATTTTGATGATTTTTGGAGTATTTCTATTTTTAAACAAGAATTAGTTAATGAAAATTCATATTACTTAGTTGCTCTATTAGATAATAAAATAGTAGGCTTTGCAGGATATATGCTAATTTTAGATGAAGCTGATATTACAAATATTGTTGTAAAAAAAGACATGAGAAATAAAAAAATAGCTACAAAATTACTATCAGCTTTATTAGATACTATCTATCCAATTGAAAAAATAGAGACTATAACATTAGAAGTAAACGAAAATAATAAACATGCAATTCATTTATATGAAAACTTTGGATTTAAAAAGGAAGGTATTCGTAAGAATTATTATAAAAATCATGAAAATGCATTGATTTTAACAAAAAAAATTAGGAATTTTTAAATTCCTAATTTTTTATTCTACACTTTTTAAATTTTCAATCATATCTATTTTCTTTAATGAAAAATATGTTGCTATATTAACTATAATTGTAAATAAAATAGTTAATAAAACTGAATATATATAGCTCATTGGTTCAACTACTTTTGCAAATCTAAATGCACTTATTTCACAGGTTTTTAATATAAATGCATTTAAAAAATATCCTCCAATTACACCTAAAACAATCCCTATTGTCGTTAATATTACTGTTTCTCTTGAAATATAATTATATACTTCTCTATCGTAAAAACCTAGAACTTTTATTGTTGCTAATTCACGAATTCTTTCACTTATGTTTACATTTGATAAATTATATAAAACAACAAATGCAAGTATTCCAGCTGAAATTATTAAAATTATAACTACATAATTTAATGAATCTAACATATCACCTATCATTTTTACTATACTTGATGTTGTAGTTACACTACTAACTCCATTTTTATCTATAATTTCTTTTACTAATATATCCTCTGTTTCTTCCTCAACATTATTATTTATTGTATACAATACATTAGTCTTATACTCACCATATGATTGTTCATATAAATCTTTTGACATATATACATAGTGCTCAATATAGTTTTCTACAATATCTGATATTTTAAACTCAATTTCTTTTTCATCAGAATCTTCTAATTTTATTGTATCTCCTATATTAACTTTTAATAAATCTGCAACTTTATCTGTAATTACTATTTCATTATCTTTTAAATTCACTTTTTCCTTTGTCTTTCTATCATTTAGGTTAATTACTTTATCTATTTCTTCTTTATTCTTAGGAATGATTATTTGAACTTCTTCTTCTTTTTCT
This sequence comes from uncultured Clostridia bacterium, assembly GCA_947625925.1. Taxonomy (GTDB): domain Bacteria; phylum Bacillota; class Clostridia; order TANB77; family CAG-508; genus CAG-269. The sequence continues at coordinate 9,095 of CANQQC010000032.1, forward strand.
TTATATTTTAATTTTCCAGCTATTAAATTTGTTTCAACTATTTTGTTTATCTCATCCCTATTTATTAGATCATTTATTAGTTTGTCTTTTTGCTCTTCTTCTAGATTATTTTTTATACTTATTTGCATATCATATTTAAATACATTTTCATATTGATTTGGAACCATTGAGGTTATTGAATCTCTCATTCCAAATCCAGTTATTATCAATGCTGTACATCCTAATATTCCTATTATAGTCATCAAAAATCTTTTTTTGTATCTAAACAAATTCCTAACCGTTACTTTTCTTGTAAAACTTAAATGTTTCCAAATAAATGGAACTCTTTCCAGTATAACCCTTTTACCATTTTTTGGAGCTTTTGGTCTCATTAGTATCGCTGGTGTATTTACTAGTTCTAGCATTGCTGCATATATAGTTGCTCCAACAATACACAAACTTGCAGCAACTAATCCTATTATACTGTATAAACAATTGAAGGTAATCTCAAAATCATTTATTTCATACATCAAACTATACATCATACAAATAACTCTAGGTAAAAATTCACATCCAACAAACATTCCTATAGTTCCACCTATTATACAAGCTAATGATGCATATATTATATATTTTGAGGCTATTTGAATCTTATTATATCCAAGTGCTTTTAATGTTCCTATTTGTGTTCTTTGTTCTTCTACCATTCTTGTCATAGATGTTAATGATATTAAAGTTGCAATTACAAAAAATACTATTGGGAACACTGCTCCTAAACTTTTTATACTTTTTGTATCTTGTATAAAACTTACATATCCTTGATTTGAATTTCTATCTAATATATACCATGTTGGGTTTTCAATATCTGCTATTTTTTCTTTAGCATCAATTAGTTTTCCTTCCGCTTCAGTTATTTTATCATTAAATTCCTGTTTATTCTTTTCTAATTCAGCTTCTCCATTTGCAACTTCTTGTTTTGATTTATTAATATTTTTTTGTGCACTTTCTAATTTGTCATATGTTGTTTTTTTCTTATCTTTTAAATCTTCTTCTTGTTTATTTAATATTGTTTTTGAATTTTGTATATCTTGCTTTGCTTTTTCTATTTGTGATTTAGCACTTACAATTCCTTCATCTATTTGTTTTATTCCAGATTCTAATTGTTTTTTATTTTTTTCTAGTTGCGTTTTTTGTTTTATTAGACTCTCTTTATTTTTTTGTAATTCTTCTCTTTGATCAGATGGTAAGTTATTATTTTTTAATGCTTCAACCATTTGATTATAGCTTAAATTTATTTGATTTATTTCTTCGTTTATACTTTCTAAATCTATTCTATACTTACTTTTATTCTTATTTGCTTCGTCAATTTGTGCACTTACTTGTTTTTCTTGTTCTTGTAATTGTTTTTCTCCTAACTTCATTTGTTCTTTTGCATTATCAATTTGTTTTTGAGCTGTTGAAAATTGATTATCTACATTTTTTCTATTTCTTACAAGCTCTGCTTCGCCATTTGCAATTTGTACTTTAGCATCATCTATTTGTTTTTGAGCATCTGCTATTTTAGATTCTGCGTTTGCTTTTTCTTCATCTAAAGTCTTTTTAGCTTCTTCTACTTTTTCATTTGATTTATCTACAAGCATTTTGTGTCTTGCTTGTTGTCTTTCTTCTTTTATATTTTCTATGTTTGTTTTTACTTCTTCTATGTAATCTTCATATTGTTGAGTTGATGTTACAAATTTATTACTATCTTTTACTCTTATATATATTTGTGTATAAATATCTTTTGCATTTATATTCTTTGTATCTATATAAATATAGTAGTTTACTTTTCCTGAACCTAATTTGCTAGTTCCCTTTTCTCTTGAAATATATTCTGGACTTTTTACTACCCCAACAATTTCTAATTCTTTTTGTTTTAAGAAAGGTATTTTTTCTCCTTCATCATTTGTTGTGTCTTCAATTTCTACTTGTATTTTTTCTCCTATCTTTTTATTGTTATATTCTAAAAATTTAGCCTCTACTACACATTCATTTTCACTACTTGGCAATCTTCCTTCTTCTAGTACAGGTTTATTAACTTCTTCTACACACATCAATTTTGCTACTGATTCCGTATCATCTATATTTATTATTGAATCTTGTGAGTATGTTCCATATACTTTTTCTACATTTTCAACCTTTTCTAATTCTTCTATATCCTCTTTTGTTAATCCCAAATTTGAAACAATCTCAATATCATAAACATTAGATTCTTTAAAATATTTATCTATTGTATTTAACATATCTGGTGACGCTGCTCTTATTCCAGCAAAAAAGCCCACTCCTAAAAAAGCCATTAATAAAATGGAAATAAATCTTTTATATGTATTTTTTATTTCTTTTACTGTATCTTTTATTAAAGCTTTTTTCATTTTTTTCTCCTTTTATTTTACCATTCAATTTCATCAACAGATATTGGATTTTTATTTATCTTTATATCTTGAGCTTTCCCATTTTTAAAACTTATAACTTTATCTGCCATTGGTGCTATTGCAGCATTATGTGTTATTATTAAAATCGTCATATTTTCTTTTTTTGCTGTATCTTGTAATAGTTTTAGTATTTGTTTTCCTGTTTTATAATCTAAAGCTCCTGTTGGCTCATCACATAACAATAGTTTTGGATTTTTAGCTATTGCTCTTGCTATTGCCACTCTTTGTTGTTCTCCTCCTGATAGCTGTGCTGGAAAGTTATCCATTCTTTCCTTTAGACCTACTTTTTTTAATACCTTTACAGGATCTAAAGAATTATTACAAATTTCTGTAGCAAGTTCTACATTTTCTTTTGCTGTTAAATTTTGTACTAGATTATAGAATTGAAAGACAAACCCTATATCTTCTCTTCTATATTGTATCAATCGTTTATCTTTTAGTTTATCTACTCTTTTATTATCTACTATTACTTGACCTGATGTTACACTGTCCATTCCACCTAATATGTTTAATGCTGTTGTTTTTCCTGCTCCACTAGGTCCTACTATAACAACTAATTCTCCTTTCTCTATTTGAAAACTTGCCTTATTTAAAGCATTTATTTTTACTTCTCCCATTATATATTCTTTTACAACGTTTTTAAATTCTATATATGACATTTTTCACACCTACTTTTTTAATTCTTTTCTTAATTCTTTATAATTTTTCATATTATCTTCAACTAACTCCCAAAATTCTTTTGAGTGATTCATATATTTTAAATGACAAATTTCATGCAATACCACATATTCTATGATTTCTTTTCTTTTATTTGCTAATTTCATATTAATAGCTATATTTCGTTTTCCCGTGCAACTTCCCCATGCATAATTCATATCTTTTATTGTTATTTTTTTAGGATATTCTCCTATATTTTTTGAATATTTCTGAGCACTTTGACTAACTATATTTTTCAATTGAGTTAAATCTTCATGAGTTATTATTTTTTCTTCTTCTTTATTATTTTCCTCTTCAAGCTTTTTAAGTATCCATTTTTCCTTCTTTTTTACTAATTCTTCAATATATTTTTCAGAAATTCTTTTTGGTGCTTTTACTATAACCTTTCCTTCTTTTATTTGTATATATATGTTTTTTATATTAGATCTTATAACTGAATATTCCATTTTATATTTTTCCTTATATTTTTCAAATTTATTTATTTTATATTTTATCACATTATTTCTTTTTTCAAAAGATTATTATTATATTTATTATTTTTTTAAAATTTTCTTTATTTTTTTTAATTTCTCTTGACAAGAACATAAAAATGGTTTATACTTGGTTTTGCGTTAAGCATTTAGTTGCTCCCTTAGCTCAGCTGGTTAGAGCAACCGGCTCATAACCGGTAGGTCCAAGGTTCGAGTCCTTGAGGGAG
>CANQQC010000033.1 GCA_947625925.1 uncultured Clostridia bacterium
TGATATACTATTGCTCCAGCTTTTTTTGCTACTTTAGCTGTATTATCTGTACAGTTATCAGCAATAACATAAATATCATATAAGTCTTTATTATATGTCTGATTCTTTAAGCTTTCAACTAGATTAGCAACTACTGCCTCTTCATTATGTGCAGGTATTATTGCCATAAATTTGTGTTCTTTATTAACTTTTAACGGTTTATCTTTTAATTTAACTAATGAGCATAAACTTACCATTATTTGATATAACCAAAATATAGTAATAATCCATACTAAGGCTTCTCTAATAATATATAAATACTCCATTATTTATTACCTCACTTTTATATAATATTTTCCAAATTATCCCTTAAACATTATACTATTTTTTTGGCTCAATTGCAACATATTTTGTCATTTTTTGAAAATTTAGTCAGATTAGTCAGTTTATGTCTTAGCTACTTTTTAATACCTTATCTCCTCTATTATTTTTGAATATTTTTTCTAAAAATATAACTCTTTTATTTCTTTTTTTAGTAATGTCTGACATTGTTTCAGTATTTCTATTAACTACATCGCTGTTTGCTATAAGGGCTGGTCTTCTAATTTTTCTTTTTACTTTTACTTTAGTTTCTTTTATTTTCTCTACTTTATTTTCTTGTTTTTCATTTGTTTCAATGTTTTTGATTTTAGGTTTCTTTATTATTATACGATGTTCTTCATGTTTTTCTTCTTTTATTGGTTCATCTTCTACTTCATCATCAAAATTTTCTAATTTTTCTACATTACTACTTGTATTTATTTTACTTTTTTTCTTTTCTTCTTCTATTTCTTGCATTTTCTTTAAATAATCTGATTCAAATTCTTTTCCATATCCAAATCCATCATTTTCTATATCAGAATCATCATCAAATTCATCCTCTAGAAGTTCTGTTTCATTTTCATATTTATCTATTTCGTCATCATTAAATATTATTCCATTTTCATCTTCATTAAATGTAACCTTATTTTTGTTAAAATCAAAACTATCTTCTTCATCTACAATCTCATATCCATCTTTTGTTATTTCATCATCAAAATCAGATAATTCTCTTTCAAATTTTTCTGTAACTTCTTCTTTAAATACAGTATATATATTTTTTATTCCTTCTATTCTCCAATAATTGGAATTTATAACTGTACCCATGCTAATATTTACGCTTGTTACTTCTTCTTCAAAATATTTTTCCTTTTCGACAATATCTTTTAAATATGTTTTGTTATATAACTCATTATATAATTTTTTACTTGCTTTACTTGCAGCTTCTTTTAATATCAATTCATATAAATTGTCTATTTGATTTATATCATCTTTAAAGTTTTTACAAGCTTCTTGCATCATTTTATCATGAATTATTTCTCCATTTATTGCAGTCATTCTTTCATTGTCTAAAAATCCAACTATATATTCTTTTTCAGCTTTCAAGAATTTAAGTTTAACAGATGTATCTCTTAATGTTTTTTCGTATTTACTTAATTGTAAATTGTCATTTTCTATCTCGCTTAATAATTTTCTTAATCTATCATAAATAACAATATAGCATTTTGCTTCTTTTGTGGCAATTTCCATTCTTATATTTATTGCATTTTGAATTACACCTTCATTAAATGGAACTCTTTCACTTTTTCCATTATCAATCATTATATTAAATATTTGTTCTTTTATTAAGCTCTTATCACCGTCTATGAATGTTTTCATATGTTTAACATCATCATTATTTATCATTTCAAATAATTGTTTAGATTTATTTATTGTAGATATATGATTTGCGTCTGTTCCTTTTTTCTTTCTTGCACAAATATTTCTCATTTTTTGTCTTTCAACAAAAGTTTCTAATGTTTCAACATAATCTCTTCTTATTTGTTTTAGATCATCTGAATTTTTGTCTAACAAACTTTCAATTCTAATAATTTTCTTTTCTAAAACTTCAGGTCTAATATCTAGGTCTGTAAATAGAGTATATCTTTGTTCTTCAAGAATTTGGTTATTTTTATATATTTTTTCTTGTTCTATTTGTAGGCTTTGTAATTTTTTTGCTATCTCATCAAATTTTTCTAAAACATCCTCTTCTTCAGCTAACATATTCTGATAGACTCTCATTTCCTCTACCATTTCTTTATATGTATAAAAATTGTTTTTTAAATTATTTGGTTTATTTAGCCTAAGTATATCTTCCATATATCTCTCTAGTACAATTACACTTCTCTCATACATGATAAAAACCTCCAAATTTTTCTTGCTTTATTATATATAAAAGTAGCAAAAAAGTCTAGCTTTGTTGAAAAAAAATTGTAATATATTTGAAATTTTTTTGTAATATTTAGTTGTTAATTACTTCATCCATCACTTTTGAGAGATATTTCATGCTTGTTAAACACTGTTCTAACGTATTTCCTGTTGATCCAACTTCAATTATATTTGCATATTTCCCAGTATGTTGATTATATCTTGATTTTGTTAGCATAATTGGTTTAAATAGCCCTGGATATAGTTCTTGAGCTTTTTCTTGTATTTTAATTGCAAATTTTAAATTCTGATTCCAGTTTGGATGACTTAGCCCTCCATTGTTAGTTCCAATAACAAACATTATTTGAGCTGCATAGTCATCTCCTATTCTTACTGTTGGTGCATAATCACTTCTACTTCCTATTGCATCTCTATGTAAATCAATTATTATATCAGATGGTGTTGTTTTTAAAATATTTGTTACAGTTTCTAATGATCTAGTATATGAACCGTTATATGCAGGATAATCATGATAAGTTATATCATGATATACATTAAAATTATATTTTTTTAGATCATTTTCTAACTGTGTTCCCACTCTTGCAACTGTAAAATTTAGATCTGACGTTCTAAATGTTCCAGTTGGTGTATATGGATAAGCTTCACTTGATGTATAACTTTCACATGTATGTGTATGGAAAATCACTACATTTTTGTTTTCAATTTTAATATCAGGAGTTAACATTTCATTAGTTAAGCTATATTCGGTTTCATTTTTAATTTTTACATTGCCATATTGTGTATTAAAGCTTTCTGCTATTGGATTTTGTGTAACAACTTCAGTTTCAAGGTTTGTTGGTGTCTCTTGTTCTTGAGATTTATCACTTTTATCTTTTTCATTATTTTCCTGAATTTCTTTGGTAATTTCTTCTTTTGTAGTTGTTTTTCCTAAACTACTTATTTGTGTATTTAAAATATCTTTCATATATTCAGTATCATCCTTTTTTGCTTCTTCTTTTTCTTTAATTTCTGTTTGAAAAACTGTTGGAACTGTTTTACTTAAATTCTCAGTATGGCTTTTTTTATTATTTATCTTAAATAGAAATACAATAGCTACAATAGCTATTGTAACAATAATCATATACTTTACTAAGTCTCTAATTTTTAATATTGTAACATTAAACATTTATTTCTCCTCGTATGTATTACAATCTTATATATATGTATATGCTACAATTTTAAAAATATTCATAATAAAAAGGACAAACGTCCTTTAATTTTACTATTTAAAATAAAAAAAGTACTTCTTTTTAGAAGTACTTCTAATTTATATCTATATTATACACTTTTCCAAAACCAATCTAGGCTATTATCAATACTTTTCTTTCCTAATTTTTTTGCTTCCATGTCATCAACCCATAAGTATGCAAAAAATGTAATTAGAATAAATATAAAGTCTATTACTAAACAATAACTTATAGATTTACTTAAATATTGATATTCCTCTGGCAAGGTAATAAAGCAAAATACATGTATAATTAACAAGATTAAATATCCAAATAACGGAATAACTGCAACATAACTCTTTTTTATTTCTTGTGATAAGAAAATTAGTAATACTGTTGCTGCTAACATTAGTAAAAGTGTTAATGGATCTGATATGTTAAAGAAAAACATTTTTATTCCCTCCAATTATTTTATCTTTTGACTATATTTTTATTTTATCATTACTATTTTAATAATTCAATAAATATCAATTAAACAAATATTATATTTGTATTACATTTTTATTACATAAATGTTACATTATTTTAATTTGTTTTCAATAAGTGTTGCTAGTTCTTGTGCTTTTTTTGTAATATATTCTTGATCTTGACCTTCAATCATAACTCTAACTAATGGTTCTGTACCTGATGGTCTAATTAAAACTCTTCCATTTCCGGCAAATTCTTCCTCTAATTTTTCTATTGCTTCTTTAATTTCACCATCATCTTCATAGTCATATTTTTTATCTGAACTTACTTTTGCATTTATTAAAACTTGCGGATATGTTTGAACCAAAGAAGCTAGTTGAGATGCTTTTTTATTTTCTTCTAATATTGACATTATTAACATTAATGAAGTTAATATTCCATCTCCTGTTGGGTTATGATCTAGCATTATAATATGTCCAGATTGTTCTCCACCAAGATTATAACCGTTTTTAAGCATTTCTTCTAATACATATCTATCTCCAACATTAGTTTGAATAAGTTTTAGTTCATTTTTTTCAACATATTTATTTAATCCTAAATTACTCATAACAGTTGCAACAATTGTATCTTTTTTTAATGTTTTTTTCTTTATCATATTTCTAGAGATAATTGCAAGTAATTTATCTCCATCAATTTCATTTCCTTTTTCATCTATTGCTAAACAACGATCACCATCTCCATCATAAGCAATACCTAAACTTAGCTTATTTTCAATTACAGCTTTCTTCAAATTCTCTAAATGAGTTGATCCACAATTATCATTTATATTTATTCCATTTGGTGTATTATTTAATATAATATGGTTTATTCCTAGTGCTGTAAATACTTTTTCAGCAACAACAGATGTTGCTCCATTTGCTGTATCAATACCAACTATAAAATCCGGATTATGTAATTTTTCCATTGTATCATCAAAGTTTTTTCTAAAGAAATAAACATATTCATCAATTAAATCGAATCTATATTCAGCAACACCAATTTTTTCATTCTTTGCTGTCAATTCTTCTAATTTACCTGAATCCATTATTTCCTCAATTTCTTCTTCTAGTTCATCTGGAATCTTCATACCTTTATTACTAAAATACTTAATTCCATTAAATTCAAAAGTATTATGAGATGCTGATATTACAACTCCTGCATCTGCTTTTAGCTTTCTTGTTAAATATGCTACACCTGGTGTTGGTATTACACCTAAAAGTTTAACATTTGCTCCATAACTTAAGAATCCTGCTAACATTGCACTTTCAATTAGTGTTCCAGAAATACGTGTATCTCTTCCGATTAAAATTGTAGGTGTATGATCTGAATGTTTTGATAAAACATATGCACCTGCTTTTGCTACTTTATATACAAGACTTGGAGATAGCTCTGTATTTGCAATTCTTCTTATTCCATCTGTTCCAAAATATTTTCTCATTAAAAATCCCTCCTATAAATTATCTATTAAAGAACATTAAAACTTTTTCTTTCAATGTTAATTTTATTTCAATAGGTTCTCTTATATTTATTTTTTTATTATGAAGTGCTAAATCTGGATTTTTTGTTGTTAGTTCATATAGTTTTTCTTCACCAATATAACCGTTTAATATCTCTAAAATTTGAGGTATCTTTTTATATATTGTATTTTCTCTATGTGCATTTGTTCCTAAAAAATGTACTAAATTGTTTTCAAGCATTTTATTTATTATTCTCTTAGCTCTATTTCCATTTTCTCCAATTACACTTCCATAATCACTTTGCATATATACTCCCTCTTGAATTAGTTCATATATGATATCAGGTTCTTTTTGTATATATGGATATCTTTCAGGATGAGCTAAAATTGGTACTACTTTATTTTTTTTTAATTGATATAGTATTTCATATAAATCTTCTGGCTCACTTTCCATAGGTAGTTCAAATAACACATAACTAGTATTGTTTATTGTTGATGCTTTTGCATTTTCAAGCAAATTCATTATATTATTTGTTAAAAATATCTCACTACCTAAATATGTTTTTATATTATCTAAATCGTAAAACTTTCTTGAAAAGGTTTCTAACCAAACTTCTCTTTCTTTTACATTTGTTTCATAATATTCTTCTATAAAATGTGGTGTATATACAACACTATCAAATCCTGCTTTTTCAGCTTCTTTTAATAAATTATGTGCTTCTTCTATACTTCTTGCTCCATCATCTAAGTTTGGAAGTATATGTGTATGAAAGTCAATCATTTTAAAATCTCCTATCTATCTTTGTGATTTTTAGTGTATGATGGATATTATAATATACAAAAAAATTTTTTTCAAGATTTATTAATATAATTCAACTATTGCATGAGTTATACTTTCATCTTTATTTGTAATTACTACAATTACTTTATTTTCCATTTTTGAATATTTACATTTTATTTCATCATATAGTTTTATTTGTTTTTTATAGTTTATATGAATATTGTCAAATATTTTATTTGTATAAATATCATCTGGTAATACTTCATATGCCAAATCTAAATAACTTAGATTATGCATATGTTCATTTACATCTATATCTTTTCTCATAACAGTATATTCTATACTTTTTTCATAATTGGTAGGTAAAGTTATTTTTTCAATTTTTCTATCTTCAAAAACACTTTTTTCATCTTCTTTTTCATTCCATTTTTCTATTTCTTCATCTATCTTCATCAATTTACCTGTTTCAAAATTAAACATTACCCATTTACTTGTTGCAATTATTTTTAAGTCACCATTTGAATTATAGATTTCAAAGTCACGATATGTATGAAATTTTTTAGAATCCCTTCTCCAAGTATTTATTACAAGCTTTTCTCCATATTGTGGCCTACTTATTACTTTTACCTTCCAATCTGATAATACCCATGCAAATCCTTCTTTATATGTTGCTTGTGGTCCTCTATTTAAAGAATCAGCATGGTATACAGCAATATTTTCAAGCATTTCTAATACAGATTTGTTAATTATTTTTAAATCCTTATCTATATCTTTTATTCCCATTTTATTAATCTCAGTATACATTTATGAAAACTCCTATTATCTATTAGTTTTATCAACAACAATTAGAGGTATATGTATTTCATTATCAGAATATCCAGCATGTGATGAAACCCTTACATTATCCCCTGTGTCAATTATACATTTATTTGTATCAGTAATGGCCAAAAAATCACCTAATGCTTCTTCAAAAAATTCATGTTGTTTGCCATCTCCAAATAACTTACTTTCAATAATTTCTTCTTTTGGATATAAACTAAAATATTGTCCAAACAGTTCATTAAATTTATTTTTAAATTCTTCTTTTAGTCCTTCTTTTATTTTAAATGATACCGCTCTTTGTTCTATTGAAGTTACTCTTTCCATCATTTCTTTAATTTCAGGATAATTTTTTAGATAAATATGTTCAGCTAACCTATGTCCATGATCTGCAATTATAAATATAATCGTATCGTCTAACTTTTCGCAAAGTTCTTCAGTCTTTTTATTTCTTTGTTTTACTGCTTCTTTTGCTTCATTGCTATATGGTCCAAAATCATGCATTGTATGATCGGGTTCATTGTCATATGCATAAATATATCTTTTACCTTCTTTTGAACATTCTTCTTGTATAATTTTCATCATATCATCTAAATCTTCAAAACTTATTCCTCCAAATTGTGATATTTCAACTCCAAAATATTTTCCTTTTTTATTTATTAAATCAGCAGTTGTATTTATAGGTAATTTTTTATCTCTAATTTTTAAATATTCTTCACTTATTTCTCCTGTTACTTTAACTTTATCTTTGAATAATGTTATTGTTTCTTTAATAGGTGAAACATACATATTCCATCCAAGCCATCCATGTTCAACTGGATTAAGTCCTGTTCTTGCTGATAAAGTAGCTGCTGTTGTTGTTGCCGGAAAAACTGTTGTTAATTCTTTTAATTTATTCTTTATGAAAAAGTCATCTTTATTTAATATTTTATCAATAATTCTAGATCCCATTCCATCATATAAAAGTAACAAAATATTTTTGGGTTGTTTTTTGTTTAATAAATCATCTATATAATCTATTGTATTATGTTTTGGTTCAAGTCCAAAATATTTTTGTATTGAACATGCTAAATTTGTTATACATTCATTATAGTTATTCTTTAATTTCATCTGATTTTTCATTATCCTCCTCATCATTGTCAAGTTCAGATGTACAATTAGGACATCTTGTTGCTTTATATTTAATTTCTGTTAAACAATATGGGCATATCTTTGTTTCAGGTTCAACAACTGCTTCTTCATCTTTTTTATGTTTTTTAAATTTTCCTTTTTTATCTAGTTTTAAAGCTAAGTCTTCTCCAATATTTTTTAGGTTATTTAATTTATTTAAATATTTAACAACTATAAATATTGAAAAAGCAATTATCAAAAAGTTAACTATTGCTGTTATAAAATTCCCATATTTTATTGTAGCATTTCCAATCTTAATAACCATATCAGTAAAATCAACTTTTCCTGTAATTATTGATACAATTGGCATTATAATATCTTCAACCAAAGAAGTAACTATCTTTTGAAAAGCACCTCCAATTACAACACCTATTGCTAAATCCATAACATTTCCTTTTAATGCAAATTCTTTAAATTCTTTAAACATTTTTGCCCCCTATATTATTAAAATTTTGGCACATATTCTTCTTCATGTTCTCCTAATTCTTGTATATATCCATTTTGTAAATTTAACAAGTATAAATAATTTTCTATTTGTTTGTACTCTTTTTTAGTTAATTTTCTTCCTATCAATTTATCATCTTTAGCTTTATATTCTGGAAAATATTGAGCCATTATACTTACATATATATCTTGTGGCATATTATCTTTAATCCATTTTAAAATATATTTTGAATTCAATATATGGTTTGGTAAAATTAAATGCCTTATTATTATTCCTTTTTTAATTATACCATTTTCATCAAAAACATTTTTTCCTACTTGTTCACGCATTTTTTTTATTACCTTAGTTGCAATTTCAAAATAATTATCTACATTTGAAAACTTTTTTGATATCTCATTGTTATAATATTTTAAATCTGGTAAATAAACATCAACATATCCTTTTAGTAAATCAATAGTTTCTTCGTTTTCATATCCATTTGTGTTATATATGATTGGAATGGTTAATCCTTTTTTCTTTGCAATATCAATGGCTTCTATTATGTGATATACATGTGAAGTTGGTGTCACTAAATTTATATTGTGTGCACCTTTTTTCTGATGATCTATAAATATTTTTGCTAATTCTTCTACAGTTATTTCATTGCCTTTTCCTTCCTGACTTATTTTATAGTTCTGACAATATTTACAATTCATATTACAATTTGTAAAAAAAACTGTACCTGAACCATTTTTTCCACTTATACATGGCTCCTCAAAAAAATGGAGTGATGCTAAGGAAACTTTTACCTTATCACCACATCTACATCTTCCAATTTCTCCTTTTAGTCTATTTACTTCACAATTATGTGGACATATTCTACATTTTTCCAATTTTTCTAACATACTATTTTTATATCACAAACTAACTTTTTTATCAATGTTTTATATAAAAAAGGAGTTTTATATTTAATAAAACTCCCTTACTTATATTATATTATATTATTTTATTTTAACTGCTTTTGCACTACTTCCAGTTCCTAAAACTTTCTTTCCATTAACTGTGATATATGCTCTAACTTTAAAGTAGTATGTTTTACCTTTACTTAATCCTGATATTGTTCCTTTAAGATTAGATCCTCCACTAACAGTCTTTTTATATGTATATTTACCATTTTTACTACTAGAAATTAAGATTTGATATCCACTTGCACCTGTTACCTTTTTCCACTTAAGAGTTGCACTTGATTTTGATGATGATCCTGAGCTTATCTTTGCTGCTTCTGGTTTTGTTGTTGACGTTAAGTATGAAGAATATTCACCATATTTCTTCTTGTTTCCAACTTTAGTATATGCTCTTACTCTAAATTTATATGTTGTTCCAGTTTTTAATTTACTTACTTTATATGCATTCTTAGTTGTAGTTGCAACACATGTCCATTTTTTAGTAGATGTATCATATTTCCATAGTTCATATCCTGCTGCTCCAGATACTTTACTCCATGTTGGCGTAATAGATGTTGTAGTTTGTGTTTTTGTTTTTAGTCCAGTAACTTTTTTAGGAGTAACAACTCCATATTCATTACATTTATACTTGTTTCCACCTATTGTAAATGTGCCATTATATGAGAAGAAGTTTACAATATATGCTAAATCAACTGGTAACCCTTTTTCATCAGCTAAATTAGATAATGTAACTAGATATCTTTTTCCAGCATAATTTTTCTCACTTATTTCAGGTGGTGCAAAGGAAATGAATTTACCCCAGAAAGATGTACTTGATAATCCGTCAGCTGCAGTTTGTCTTACCCATTTTTTTCCTGTTGCAGTATCTTCTATTGTTACTTTTAATGCTACATTAGAAAGATTTATTTTATCTGTATTTAAGTTTACAGACCAATATGCACTTTTATTAATCTCTTCTGCTGGGCAATATCCAGCTGGAGGCCAAGAATATGCTGCTTCATTATTATTTACAGCTGCAGTACCTTGTGGATTTGGATCGTTCTTATATTCCACAGTTTGACACACATAATTCGATGAAATACCATAAGCTATTTTTGTTCCATTTCTTGTTAAGAAATTATTTCTGTGTCCTGGCATACTATATCCTAAATCATCCATTAACTGTCTGATTGTTCCAATAAATTTATATTGATTATTATAATAATTATACGCTATACTACTGTTTGAAGTTCCTTCATATGCATCTTTATAGAAAGCATCTGTCATATTTGCAGGTTTACCTGGTTCATGGTCAAAAGACGAAACTGCAAGAAGAACTGCTCCTTTTGCTGCCTTTGTCCATACACTAGATGATGATTTTTCAAATGTAGTTAATCCAGCAAGCCATCTATAGTAATTTGATACATTCATTGCATTTGTTTGAGCTGCCTCAGTCAATTTACTTTCTTTATATGGTTTCTTTTCAGATGAATTAGATAAAAATAGTGTTCCTGAATAATTACTTGGTTGTGATAATATAAATCTTTTTACTATTTCATTTTTAGGTCTATCTTTGTAAACACTAAAAGTATTCATACTAACTCTTTTTGTTTTTATTGTTGTAAATTTTGATTTAGATATTTTTTCAACATAGAATTTTGATCCATCTGTTTCTAATAAAAGTATATCGTTTCCACATCTCTTCATGTTAAATATTTTTCTATTTGTTGTATACATCTTTAATTTTGTTCCTTTATTTAAGTCATATACAAAAATAGTTTTATTATCATTTAATGTATAAACATTATTTCCATCTATTATTGTATTAACCCCAACATTATAAATGTAGTAATATTGTGATCCCATTTCAAGATTCTTTGGTGTATATAATTTTTGTGAATATGAACTATCTGTAATACTACTTATTGGAATAAACACACCATTAAATGTAACTAAATATTCATCATTTACTACTTCTACAGGTGTATTATAATCGCCAAAATATATATTTTTTACATCCATTATTGCTTTTTCATTAATTGATATTTTATTATTTTTAAATGTACCTATTCTAAGTCTACCAATTAAATTTTCATAACCATATGCACTATATTTCATAAATTCATCAATAAAAAAGAATTTTCCATCATTTGTAAATCCTGAAAAGCTGTTAATTGGATCACTAATCTCTTGTTCAGCAAGTTGTTTTGAACCATTTGAAGATAAAACAATTAAATAACTCTTTTTAACATAATCTTTTTTATTGCTATCTAATATATAATCATCTGTTCCTATATAAATTCTTCCACTTTTATCGCATCCAACACTTTCCATTATATGTCCAAATACAGTATAAGTATTTTTTACACTTGCTTTTTCTAAATCATATACAACAATTTTTATATTTTCTTTCTCTGAATAAGTATTACTAAACTCATTATATGCATAATATAATATTCCATTAGTTTCATCTATATACGCACTTGTTTTATATTGAGTTCCATAAAAATTCCCTCCTGATATACTTTCAGATACAGGAAAAGTATATTCTGTTGATGTCATTCCAGTACTTATATTACAAGTGTATAAAACATTTTTATTTAATATTTTTGTTTTACTAGCATCTTTTGTTACATATTGAGTCATTACAGTAGTCGTATTTTTATACTCAATTGGTGTATTTTCTAATTTTTGAGAAGTTGCAATGGTACTAATTTTATATTTTTTCTTATTTTCTTCCTTGTTTCCTTCTTTTAACTCCTTTACTCTATCTTTTGATATTTCTTCATTTACTACTAAATCTCCAGAAGTTATTTTCTCTCCACTATTTTCGCTATTTTCTTCAACAGTATATTTTTGTTCCTCAGCAAATACTCTAGTTGGTATTAAAAGAAGTATCAAAATCATAAATAAAATTACTAAATTTTTTAATTTCATTATCTTAACCTCCCTTTATTTTTTAACAAATTTATTTTATCAAAACAATTTTTATTTGTAAACATTTTTGTAAAGTAAAATGAAAAAAGTCAATAAGTTAAACTTATTGACTTCTTCAGACTGTTGACAAAGTATTTTTGTTAACAGTCTTTCCTTTTAATAAAAAATGTAGTAAAATAAACTTGTCTG
>CANQQC010000034.1 GCA_947625925.1 uncultured Clostridia bacterium
TAAACGTCTACATAAGAATTTGAAACTATTATACTGCAATTATTCTAAATTTTCTATATTATTTTCTTTTTTTTTTATTTTTATGGTAAAAAAAAAGGATGCTTCTTTTGCATCTTGCTCATATAAATAATTTATTTTTATATACATAATTTTTCTATATGGAAGTTAATAAAGCCCACAGGTGTGGATTTAAATTTACAGTTTCCTGCTGGTTGGAATCAAGCAAAACAAATAAAATATAGTCAAGGCTTTAACAAACCAGCACCTCGTGATTTTGTTGGTCTCCGGTCCTTTAAGTGAACCCGAATCACTTGCAATTTACAATTTTACAATTACTAATAATTTTGATTTAGTAATTGCTTATCACACTCAAGGAAAAGAAATCTATTGGAATTTTCAAGATATCTCTCCTAAAAAAGGATATGAAATTGGTATGATTTTTTCAAAACTAAGTGGTTATAGTTTAACTAATGTTGTTTATAATTCAAGCTTTGCTGGTTTCAAAGATTGGTTTATTCAAGATTATAAGAAACCTGGATATACTATTGAAGCTGGTTTAGGAAATAACCCTCTTCCAATTTCAGATTTTGATGAAATTTATAAAAATAATTTAGGAATATTATTATTAAAAGGTGTAACTTTATAATAGCTACACCTTTTAACATATTTAGTGTTTTTTTGTTATCTTTCATATTCATCTTCTTGCTGTTCGTTTTCTATTTCTTGATTTAATTCCTCTTCTAATTTTTGTGCAACTTCTTTTAAGTTTTTTATAAAAGCTTTTTTTGCTTCTTGCTCATTTGTTATTCCATCTCTACCATCTAAAAAGTATGTCTTTTTTAATTTCATAACAAGAGCAGGAATTCTTATGTTAGTATCAATATATGGATAAGATCCATCTGGTCTTTGTTTATCATCAAGTACTAAAGTTCTAAAATGTGTTTTTCTTTTCTTAAGTGTCATTCCATTTATTTCTCTTTCTTCAACATCCTTATTCATCATCACTATTCCCCCTATTGTAAGATATCTAATACAATTTCTGGTGTTATTATATATCTACTATATCCTTTTTTCTGTTTATCTTTTTGTGTTCTTCCACTAAACAATGACTTCTTATTTACTGTATTATCTGATACACAAAATATAGCTGTAGCTTTAATATTGCATATTTCAGATGCTCTAAAAAGTGACGCTGTTTCCATTTCAATAACTCTACTTCCTAGTTTCTTTATCTCATCAACATGTGCAAATTGGGCAAATATTGTATCTACACTAAAATTTTCTGCTATATGCCATGAGATATTTTGTTTTTCACAAATACTTTTTGTACTTTCTATTGTTTTATTAAAAAGTTCTTTGTTTGGATAATATTTTTCTCCATATACATATGAATTTTTTATAGGTTTTCCTGTTAAATACTTGCAAACTCCATCTCCACAAATTGAATATTTAGGGATAACTATGTCTCCAATATTTATCTTTTCATCTAAAGAACCTACAGATCCTATGAATATAATGTTTTTACAATTTGTTGTTCCTAAACCTAAAACAATATCTACTAAATTTGGTGCACCTATTCCAGTTGTAATAAAAGTAAACTCTTTGTTTTTTACTTTTATATTTGAAAAAATGTGATAACCATTATGTAAAACTGTGATTTCGGCACCATAATCTTTCCAAAACTCATATTTCATAGTAGGTGCTATAACTACATTTTCCTTTATCAATGAAGCATCAGTGTCTAAACAATGTTTAGTAATATCCTCTATGGTTGTTCCATATCTTTTGTGCCCTTCTATTAACTTTTTATATATTGAATTCATTATTTCTATATCCCCTCCAATCTTATTTTTTGTATAATATAGCAGCCCAACAATAAAAAAATGTTGGACTGCTATATTATCATATTTATTTACTTTTATCAAGAACTTTTTTCATTTTTATCTTATAATCTCACTTTTAAAAAATCTTTCCTGAAATTCAGTCAAAACTCTAATTTCTTCATCTGTAAAATTCCTATTTTCTTCAGTAATAATCAGCTTATCGTCATCATCATTAGTTCTATGAATTATAGCTATACATCTTCCAGTAAATTCTATTATTGGTTCATGTATTCCTAAAACATAGCAATCTAATTCCTCTCCATCTCCACTTATAGTATCTGGTACATATCCATAGTTCACAGGATAAATAAATCCATGTTTTGGGTGTTTACTTCCCATTGGTCTATCAATTTTTACAGTTACAATCTTATTTAAAAAATTTTTACTTTTCATATTCAAATTATTCCTTCAAAAACAATTTATATTCATCAATTTATATATCTGATCCATATTTTTCATTTTCTATTTTAAAATAACAAAGTAATGGCCATAAAGAATAAAGATGTTTTTAATTTATAGCTTTTAGCTTTATTTTCTATACTTTGTTGTTGAGTTGTTTCATTGTTTTCTTCTCCATTTTCATTTGTATTTGCATTTTCCAAATCATTATTTGATTGTATATCTAATCCAACCACATCTTCTGAATTATCGAATTTATTTATTTTTTCCTCTCCAACAACTTCTTCTGATTTAGCCTGAATTATCACTCTATTTTTAGCATCATCAGTACATGATGATAATGTTATTACTTTTTCTCCATTAGTATTTATATCATAAAAAGATGTATCCTCTGGTGATGCTTCAAATTTATTATATACAACATATTTTTCTTTAACATTATCGGTTCCAGTTATATATATTTCATCTCCATTTTGTAATGTTTTATTTTGAGAGAAATACATATTATTTCTGTAATTATGTCCTATTATAACAGTATTTCCTTCTTGATTTATTCCTGCACCAAAGATAACAACTACTCCTAATTCTAGGTTTTTTTTCGTTAGTTTTCTTATTATAGGATATTTTATATCAGTTTTTGGTATTTCAATTGTTCCCGCAACACTTACATTAGTATCTGTATTTTCTATAGCAAAACAATTTTTTACCGTTCCCATTATTACTAAAGCTGTCGATATTAGTAATATGACTGATATTTTTAATTTATTCATTTTTTTCTCCTTTTCACTTTTGTATAAATCTACATATATTATATTAAACTATTGCATAATATGTCAATAATTCTTTGTTTATCAACCATTATCTTTAATAATCTTTGCTACGAAAAATCCCTCATATCTTTTATTTGGTTTTACACAAATAGTTCCTTCTATAGAAGTTGGCAATCTTGGAATTTGTTCTATTCCTTCAATTTCAATTGGAACAATTTTTGTATTTGTTTTATTTAAAACTTTCTTTAAAATTTCTTCATTTTCTCTTGATATTATAGAACAAGTTGAATAAACTAATTCTCCTCCAGGTTTCAATACTTTTATTGCTTTTTTTAATAATGCCTCTTGTGATTTTATTGATTTTTCCAATAATTTTGGTGTAAATTGTTCATTTTTAGAATCATTTTCCAATGTTCCACTACCACTACATGGTGCATCTAACAATATTTGATCAAATGAAAAGAAATCATCTATTTGCCTTGAATCTTTTTGCATAATAAATACACAAGTTGCTCCTTGTTTTTCTATATTATATTTTAACTTTTCAAGTCTAATTTTATTCATTTCACAAGCAGTAATATGTGACTTGTTTTTAGATAAAGCTGCCATTTGAGTTGTTTTTCCTCCTGGAGCTGCTGTCATATCTAAAATATCTGCTTCTTCTTTTGGTTTTAATATTATTGGTGGTAACATTGATGATAAGCTTTGAAGATATATTTCTCCATCCTTATAAATGTCTAGTTTTCGCAAATCATTTTCTTTAATATTTTTTACTATGAATGCTTCTTTACTCCACGCAACTTTTTCATATTCTATTTGTAACTCATCTAATTTTTTTTCAACTTCTATAAAATCTGTTTTTAATGTATTTGCTCGAAAAGTTACATATCTTTTATCATTATATCCTTCAATTATTTCCAACAACTTTTCATTTCCATACTGCTTTTCTAAAATATCTAATAAAAATCTTGGTAAACTCATTTAATTCTCCTACCTCGGTTTTTAATTAAAAAATTCTTTTGATAATTTTTCAAATGCTTTTTTTGAATTTTTAATTGTATCATGTGAAACACAATATGCTATTCTCACATAACCTGGACAACCAAAAGAACTTCCTGGAACAAATAATAAATTATATTTTTTTGCTATGTTACAAAATTCTTTATCATCTACTGGAGTTTTTACAAATAAATAAAATGCTCCATGTGGTTTTATACATTCAAATTTATTCTCAGTTACTATATCATATAATAAATCTCTATTTCTCTTATATGCTTCTATATCTGTTTGAATATCTAAACAATATGGTATTACCCTTTGCATTAAAGAAGGTGCATTTACAGAACCTAAGATTCTGTTTGCAATTGTCACAGCTTCAATCATCTCTTCTGATCCATTTAGCTCATCTGGGACAACTACATATCCTATTCTTTCACCTGGTAATGATAAAGATTTACTGTATGAATATACAACAATAGTGTCATTATAATACTTAGTAATGTATGGAACTTCAATTCCATCATATGCAATTTCTCTATATGGTTCATCAGAAATTAAATATATCGGATGACCTATTTGTTTTTCTTTCTTTAATAATATTTCACTTATTTTCTTTATTGTTTTTTCTGAATAAATTACTCCTGTTGGATTATTTGGTGTATTTACAATTACTGCCTTTGTATCTTTATTTATATTCTTTTCAAATTCTTCTAGATTAGGTTCAAAGGTTTCAGTATTAGGAGATATAATCTTAAATTTTCCATCATAATTTTTTATAAAATTTTTATATTCACTAAAAAATGGAGCAAAAAGAATAACTTCATCATTAGGGTTTAATATAGCTTTTAAAACAATATTTAATCCACTCGCTGCTCCTACTGTCATTATTAAATTTTTAAATTCGAAATTAGTATTATATTTTTTATTTATTGAATTAGCAATACTTTCTCTTACATCTTCATAACCAGCATTACTCATATACCCATGTAAAAAAACAGGATTTTCTTTTTCTACTATTTCGATAATTGCTTCTTTTACTTTATTTGGTGCTGGAACATTTGGATTTCCTAAACTAAAATCAAATACATTTTCTTTGCCATATATTTTTTCTAATCTTTTTCCTTCCTCAAACATTTCCCTTATTACAGAATTGTTTGATACTAATTCTTTCATTTTATTTGAAATCATTTTATCACTCCTAGTATTTTCCTAAAACTCTAACATATATTCCCTTTTCTTTTATTTCTTCTATTGCTTTATTTTCACTATTATTTTCTATAGATATATCTATCCAAAAAATATATTCTCCCAATACTGTTTTAGCTGGTCTTGATTCTATTTTTGTTAGGTTTAGATTATATTTATTAAAAATCTCAAGTACATTATATAAAGCTCCTGGCTTATCTTTTACAGTAAATATCATTGACATTTTTTTTACTACTTTTTTATTATATTTTTCGTTATTGCTTAAAACCCAGAATCTTGTTTTATTTGAATGGTTGTCTTGTATTCCCTCTTGCACTAAATTCAAATTATATTCTTCTAAACATGAAATATTACCTATACATGCAATATTTTGTTCTTTACCCTCACTAACTTTTTTTGCTGCTCCTGCTGTACTTTCCATTGGTATAACTTTTGCATTTGCAAGTTTTTCTTTAAGAAATTTATCACATTGAGCGATTGCTTGAGGATGAGAATATACCTTTTTTATATCATCAACTTTGATTTTATTTTTTGTCATTAAATTTTGTTTTATTTCTAGTAGCACTTCATCTATTACTTTTGCTTTTATTTCTTTATTTTGAATCAATGTATCTATAGCATCTGTTACACAACCTTGTAACGAATTTTCTATTGGTACAACAGCCTCATCAATTTTATTGTTTTCTAATGCATTTATCGTATCTGTTATTGTTTTATATTCAACTAATTGTTTACTTTTATCACAATATTCTAATGCTGCTGCATATGAAAAAGTTCCCTTTGGTCCCAAATATCCTACTTTCATATTATTCAATCCTTCCTGTTTTATTATTTAATTCATTTGTACCTTTCCTATTATCTCATTGATATCCTCTATATTGTACTTTTTCATATATTCTTCTATTCCTTCAACTGTTTTAACACTAGTATATGGATCTATAAAATTTCCTGCTCCTATAGATATTGCTTTTGCTCCTGCTAACATAAATTCAACAGCATCTTCTCCATTTATAATTCCACCCATTCCAAGTATCGGAATATTAACAGCTTGTGCAACCTGATATACCATTCTTACAGCTACTGGTTTTATTGCAGGTCCAGAAAGTCCTCCTGTATTATTTGCAAGTACAGGTCTTCTTTTATCAATATCTATTTTCATTCCTAGTAATGTATTTATTAAAGAAACTCCATCTGCTCCTGCATCTTCAACAGCTTTAGCTATAGATGCTATATCTGTTACATTAGGTGTTAATTTAACAATTAAAGGTTTATCCAAAACTTTTCTTACTTCTTTAGTTACTTGTTTTACTCCTTCATAAGTGTTTCCAAATGCCATACACCCATCTTTTACATTTGGGCAAGATAAATTTAATTCAACTCCATCAATATCTAACGTATTTAATATCTTACATAGTTCAACATATTCTTCTATACTACTACCACAAGCATTAACAATAATTGCTGTATCAAACTTTCTTAAAAATGGTAAATCAAATTGTGCAAAATATTCAACACCTGGATTTTGTAATCCTATGCTATTTAACATTCCACTTGCTGTTTCACATACTCTTGATGGTTTATTTCCACTTCTAGGCTTTAATGAAGTTCCTTTTGTAATAACTCCACCAAGCTTACTTAAATCAAAAAACTGACTATATTCTCTTCCATAACCAAATGTTCCTGATGCTACTGTAACAGGGTTTTTCATTTCTATTCCTGCAAAATTGATTTTTGTATCCATTATATCTCCACCTCCTTAGCATCAAAAACTGGTCCTGCTTTACAAACGTGCATATATTCTGGATTTTCATCTGATGTTCCAGCTTTTTTTACTGCACATCCTAAGCACACACCTAAACCACATGCCATTTTCTCTTCTAGAGAAATTTGACAAGGTATATTTTTTTCTATTGCTAATTTTTGTACTGCTTTTAACATAGGTAAAGGTCCACATGCATATATACTTTTTATTTTTCCTTCTTCTATATCTTTTTCAAGATAATTTATAGCAAAGCCATCTTTACTATAACTTCCATCATCTGTTGTTAATATAAAGCTATCTGAAACTTCTTTAAATTCATCTTCAAGTACAACAAAATCTTCACTTCTAAATCCTAAATATGTATTTACTATTTTTCCTTCACTTTTTGCTTTTTTAGCAAGTTCAAATAGTGGAAAAACTCCTATTCCTCCACCTAATATTGCTATATTATCATAATCTTCATATTTAAAAGTACCATATCCCAAAGGTCCTACAATATCTATCATAGAGCCAACTTGTTTATTTGATAATATTTTTGTTCCTTTTCCTTTTACTTGAAAAATTATTTCTAATATTCCATCTTCTTTGTCCATATTATATATGCTAATTGGTCTTCTCAAAAAAGGTTCTACTTGATTAGAAACTCTTATTTCAATAAAATTTCCTGGTTTTGCATTTTCCACAATTTCTTGTGCTTTTAAAGTAAATTTAAAAATATCAGGTTTTAATTGTTCCTTTTGAACTAATTCAGACATAATTTGATTTGCCATTTTTCCCTCCTATTATTAAATATTATTTTTTTGAACTTTGAAGCATGTATTCTGCTAGTTTTAACATTAAATTATCAATACCTTCTCTTATTTTCTTTATTCTTCTAGATAAATATAAAAGAATTAAAATAAACATAGATATAAGTAAACCTATTATAAGGTGTGTCCAATTAGAACTTCTTACTGATGTTAGTAATGTTACCAATGTAGAAATTACTGATACATTAAAAATATAACTAATTATCATTATATTTCTTGTAACTCTTTTTCTTTTTTTAGTTTCTAACATTTTTTCACTTTCTGCTGTTGTAAATCCTGTTCCTGTTAATAATGATGTTACTTGAAACCTTGCTTGTTCTTTCGTTAACCCACTTACTTGATATAACGCTGAGAATATTTCTACTAGTAACTCATACACAATTATCAATACGTCAAAAGCTATAAATGCTGAAAGTATATTCATTTTTTTCCCTCTTTTCTAATATTTTTTGTTATTAAAATATTATAATAAATATTTTTTGATGTCAATGTTTATATTGAAGTTTAGTACCTTATATGATATAATTTCAACCAAGTAAATATTTTTAAGGGGATATTAAAATGGATACAACTAAAAGTAAAATATACTTACCAAAGATCCAAAATATACAAAAGCTTAATGAAATTGAAGAAAATCTAGAGAACATAAAAAAATTATTAAATCACTCTGATAAAACATATTTTATAGAATTTGTAGGTACTCCTAAAAGTGGTAAAACTACTTTATTAGATAATTTCAAAAATTTATTCAATAATGAAAATATTCCACTTGTTCCAAGACAAGAAACAGCAGAATATAATCCTATAGATAAATCATCAAAATTTTATGGTTCTTGGATGATTTTTAAATTATTTGAAACATTATCTGAAGACATAAGTTGCAATAAAGGAAAAGTTGTTATCTATGATAGAGGTATATTAGATAGATTACCTTGGATAAATAAATCAAACAAAGAGGGACGTATGCCTGATGAAGATTTCCAATCTTACAAATCTTTATATAATTTAAGTTTATCTAAAGATTATAAGCCAATTTTATATAACTTTATAACTTCTCCTAAATTAAGTATTCAAAGAAAAGGAAAACCTGGAAGATCTGTAAATATAAATTCTCTAAAACTTTTCAATGATTGTTTATCAGATTGTAGAAGCTTTTTTAAAGATCATTCTTCAATTTATAGAGAATTTATAACAGATAACTATCAAGATGATTTACAAAATTTCATTATAGATGTTACACACTCAGTAACTCAAGACTTATATAAAGTATTATCTCAGGATAAAAATATAAATGTAGGAAGAGATGGTGAATAATATGGATAGAGTAGATAAAATAAATTATTACCTAGATATTGCCGAAGCTGTCACAAAAAGAGGTACTTGTTTAAGAAATAACTATGGAAGTGTAATAGTAAAAAATGATGAAATAATTTCAACAGGATATACTGGCGCTCCAAGAGGTAGAAAAAATTGCTTAGATATGGGTTACTGTAGAAGAAAAAAACATAATACTCCTTCTGGAGCAGGTTTTGAATTGTGTCGTTCTGTTCATAGTGAACAAAATGCAATAATAAGTGCTAGTAGAAAAAATATGATAGGCTCAACTTTATATTTGGTTGGAATAAACAATCGTACTAATGAATATATTTCTGATAATAAGCCTTGTACTCTATGTAAAAGAATGATTATAAATTCTGGTATAGAAAAGGTTGTTATGAGAGACTCAAAAACAGAATATAGAATTGAAAATGTAAGTGATTGGATAAACTTTGATGATACATTAGCTGATTAGAGATAATAAAAAAGACATTTTTAGTTAATGTCTTTTTTATCTATGATATATTGTTTTCTATATTTTACAACATATTTTTAGACTTTAATATTATTTAATTGCTTGATTTAATTCCTTTTTCATTCTTATTGCTTCTTCTCTTGTTGCTTTTGCATAGTCTTTTTCATCATATTTTTTATTTGTTTTGAATGCACACATTAAACTTCTTGACGCATTTACTATTCCACCTATACCATTATTATCAAAACCTAAAGCAATATCATTTGCTTTTCCTCCCTGTGCTCCATAACCAGGTATTAAGAAAAATGTATGTGGGGCTTTATTTCTTATTTGTTCTAGTTGTTCAGGATATGTTGCACCAACTACAGCTGCTATACTACTATATCCATTTTCTCCAATTAAATCTTTTCCCCACTTTTCAACAAGTTCAGTTACTTGCATATATATTTCTTTTCCGTTTTCTAATTTCAAATCTTGTAATTCACCTGATGAAGGATTAGATGTCTTTACTAAAACAAACAATCCTTTTTCATATTTTATACAATCTTCAATAAATGGTTTTATACAATCAGTTCCCATATATGGATTAACTGTAAGAAAATCAACATCAAAAATTTCTTCTTCTATATTTTCAATTGGTGTTTTACCTAAAAAAGCATTTGAATATCCTTGTGCAGTTGTTCCTATGTCTCCTCTTTTTGCATCAGCTATTACTATCATTCCTCTTTGCTTTGCATATTTACATGTTTCTTCAAAAGCTTTCATTCCAGGAATTCCAAACATTTCATAAAATGCTATTTGTGGTTTAACAGCTGGTATAATATCATATGTTGCATCTATTAAAGCTTTATTATATTCAACAATTGCTTTTGCAACACCTTCTGAATTTTTCTCATATTTATCTGTTATACACTTTGGTAACATATCAAATCTTGGATCTAATCCCATAACAGTTGGATTACCTGTTTTTTTAATTTTATCTATTAATCTATCAATTGCATTCATATACTACTCTTCCTCCTACAATTGTATATTTAACTTTTCCCTTTAATTCTTTCCCTATAAATGGACTATTTTTTGATTTAGATACTATCATTTCTTTTGTATAAGTATATTGTTCATTTGGTGCAAATATTGTAATATCTGCTATTTTTCCTTCTTCTATACTTCCTCTATCTATATTTAATAATTTTGCAGGATTATATGAATTTAATTTAACCAAGTCAAGATAACTTAAATCTCCTGTATCTACTAAATTCATTATTTCTGCTGATAGAGCTGTTTCAAATCCTATTATTCCATTTGGTGCTTTGTCTAATCCTTTTGCTTTTTCTTCTTCTGCATGTGGCGCATGATCTGTAATTATCGCATCTATTGTTCCTTCTTTTAATCCTTCTATTATTGCTTTTCTATCTTTTTCTTCTCTTAATGGAGGATTCATTTTTGCATTTACCCCTGATTTTTTAACTTCATCTACAGTAAAACTAAAATAATGTGGACAAGTTTCACAAGTAATTTTTACACCTCTTTTTTTAGCATCTCTTACCATGTTTTTTGTTGTTTTTGTGCTAATATGACAAATATGTGCTCTAACATTATTTGTTTCTGATATTACAATCTCTCTTGCTGCCATTATTTCTTCTGCTTCTGGTAATACTCCTTCAACACCTAACTCTTTAGCAACATCTCCAGCATTTATTGCTCCGGCTGCAACCGATTTTTCTTCACAATGTGATGCTACAAATGTTCCAAGTTTATCAGCTTGTATAATTGCATTTCTCATGATTTTACTATTAACAACTGGCATACCATCATCAGAAAAAGCTATTGCTCCTGCTTCCTTTAATTCTTTATAGTTTACTCCCTCTTCTCCTTTTTCTCCTTTTGATACAGAAGCATAAGGAAGTACATTACAAAGATTTACTCTTTTTGCTTCATCAATTATTTTTTGTAATACTTCAGTATTATCTGGTGTTGGATTAGTATTTGGCATTGGACAGATTGTTGTAAATCCACCAGCTACTGCACTTTTACATCCCGTTTCAATTGTTTCTTTATGTTCAAATCCAGGTTCTCTTAAATGGCAATGCATATCTATCATACCAGGAACTATATTAAGGTTTGTACAATCAATAACTTTGTCTGCCTCTATTTCAATTTTCTCATCAATTTTACATACTTTTTCATCTTCAATTAAAATATCTCTTTTGGCATTAACATTTGTTTTGTAATCAATTAAATTTCCATTTTTTAATAAAATTTTCAATATTCCTACCCTCCATTTTTT
>CANQQC010000035.1 GCA_947625925.1 uncultured Clostridia bacterium
TCGTTTTTTTCTGTAATAATTAGTTTTTTGCCAATTATGGAATATTTTTATTATGGAAATGGAAATAAAACAGAAGAATATGCTTTGCCATTTATTTTGTTGATACTTTATACCAGTATCAAATATTTGAAAAACAGGCCAAAAGAGCCACAAAATAAGATGTGGTTTGTAAATGGACTTGCTAGTGCAGTAATTTTATGGCTACAACCAAATTTGCTAGTTGTAGGAGTTGTTTTTTTAGGAATTATTGGATTAAATCTATTAATTAATAAACAATTTAAAAACGTTTTATTAGCAATAGTATTTTTTGGATTAGGATTAGCGGTTGTATCATTGCCAATAGTTATTTATTTATTGAAGAATAATGCGTTAAAACATTGTATCAATGTATATTTGTTATTTAATCTAAAATATACGGGAGACGAAGCTGATTTCTTATCTATCTTAACAACTGCAATTGGAAATTGGTCAAGAACCGCATTATCAACATTATCGTTAATAGTACTAATCATAGGTTTGATAAAATCTGATAAAAAAAGCAATGAATACTTAATAATTATATCAAGTATAATCTTTTTAATAATAAGTTATATTATTTCAGCAATGTCAGGAAGAAGTCTACCATATTATGCAATAATTTGTATACCTGCCTTTGTTTATCCTACTTGTTTAGCATTAAATTATGTTCTAAAAGATAAAAATCAAGGATTTGGAACTTTTTTGCTAACCTTAGTTGTAATATTAGTTATGTTTTGTGGCGAAACAAATCAACTAATTACTAAAGTAATTGAAGCACGTACTAAAGATGTAGAAAAATGGGATGACGAAATTGTAGCAGATTATATAAAAGAAAGAACAAATGAGAATGATGAAGTGATAGTGTTGGGAAATAGAGTTAGAATTAACTTATTATCAGAAAGAACAAGTTCAGCAAAATACTTTTTCCAAACACCAATAGCTTATGCAGATGAAAATATTTCCAAGGAATTTTTTAAATGGTTAAAGAAAGATAAGCCAAAAATTATAGTAAATACAATAGTTAGACAGACTGAATTTCCGGAAGAGGAAGAAGATCCTTTTGTAACAGAATTGTTTGATTACTTAGAAAAGTTAACAAAAAAAGGTAAATATATTGCGAATAAAAAGGTTGCTAAAAAAGTAACTATTTATGAAAGAGTAAAATAATGTAAAAACACATCTAAAAAGGTGTGTTTTTTTGTGTTTTTAAAGGAAATTTGTTGAAAAGAATACGAATATATGATAAAATGAAGAAGTAATGTGAAAACTTACGGAAATAAGGGAGATAAATGAAAAACGTTATATTAAAAATAGGGATAATTATATTGCGAATTATATATTTTCCTATGAAATTATTAAAGAAACAAAATAAGATTGTATATATTAGTAGACAATTTAATAATCCAACATTAGACTTTATTATGTTAAAAAATGAAATAGAGAAAATAGACAAAAATGTAAAGAATGTAATACTTACAAAAAGGATAGAAAAAGGATTATTGAATTCTATTTCTTATAGTCTTCATATGTTAAAACAAATGTATCATGTGGCAACAAGTAGAGTTGTAATTGTTGATACTTATTGTATTGTTATAAGTGTATTAAAACATAGAAAAGACACAAAAATAATACAATTATGGCATGCAATAGGAGCTATTAAAAAGTTTGGGTACCAAACTATAGGAAAACCTTCAGGTGCGACAAAAGAAATTGCCCAAATAATGTGTATGCATAAAAATTATGACTATGTATTATGCTCAAGCGAAACAACAAAAGAATACTATTGTAAAGCTTTTGGAGTAGAAGAAAAAGAAATAAAAATGATAGGGATGCCAAGAATAGATTATTTGTTAAAAGAAAAAAACAAGCAAATAATATATGATGAATATCCTGAATTAAAAGAAAAAGAGAATATATTATATGTTCCCACTTTTAGAAAAGGAAAAAAGATTGAGCTTAATACTTTGATAAATAATTTTAACTCTGAAAAGTATAATTTGATTATAAAGTTACATCCACTTGATCATAAAAAGTATAAATATAATCAAAAAGAAGGGGTTATTTTTGAAAACAAATTTAGCTCGTATGATTTACTTGAAATAGCAGACAAAGTAATAACAGACTATTCTTCTTTAGGAATTGAAGCTTCTTTGATTAATAAACCAATATATTTTTATATGTATGATATTGAAGAATATGAAAAAGATCCAGGACTTAATATTGATTTTAGAAAAGAAGAGATTGGGAAATACACAGTAGAGACACCAGACAAATTATTAAACTTAATGGAAAAAGAATATGACTATTCTGTTTTAGAAAGATTTAGAAACAAGTATATAACAGTAGATACAAAAGATTGTACTAATAAATTATCAAAATTTATATTGGAGTTAATGAAAGATGAGTATAAAACAGACGTTGAAGAAATTCCTAGTAAATTTATCAAAAAGAAGTATAGTATGTAGGAATATAATTAGAAAGTTAATATATATATATAGATTATTCTTCTATAAAATAAGGACTGTAGGAAGAAATGTTGATGAAAAATTAATTGTTTTTAGTTGTTATGCAGGAGAGGCCTATGCATGTAGTCCAAAAGCAATATATGAACAGATGCAAAAGGATAAAAAATATAAAGACTACAAATATGTATGGGCTTTTAAGGATGTTGAGAAATATAGAAAGTTAGAAAAAAATAAAAATACAGTAGTAGTAGAACAAGGTAAAAAGGAATATCAAAAATATTTAGGAAAAGCTAAATATTGGATTATAAATTTTAAATTACCAGAGCATATATATCCTAAAAAGGATCAAATTCTTATACAATGTTGGCATGGAACACCTTTAAAAAGATTAGGTTTTGACTTATTACATTTTGATAATGTTCTAAATACAATGGATGGAATGAAGAAAAGATATGCAATAGAAGCAAAAAAATTTACATATTTTCTATCTCCTTCCAAATTTGCAAGTGAAAAATTTATTTCTGCATGGAATTTAAAAGGTTTTGGAAAAGAGAATATCATTGTTGAAAAAGGATATCCAAGAAACGATTTTTTATATAATTATACGTGCAAAGATGTGGACAAAATAAAAAAAGAATTGGGAGTAGAAACTGATAAAAAGATAATACTTTATGCACCAACATATCGATCTAATCAACATGAATCAGGACTTGGATATGTATATAAAGAGAAAGTTGACTTTGAAAAATTAAAAAGCCAACTAGAGAAAGATTATATAATATTATTTAGACCGCATTATTTAGTTGCAAATGCATTTGATTTTGAAAAATATAAAGGGTTTATATATAATGTTTCACAGATTGATGATATAAACGAATTATATATTATTTCAGATATTTTAATAACTGATTATTCAAGTGTTTTCTTTGATTATGCTAATTTGAGAAGACCAATAATTTTTCATATGTATGATTTAGAGCATTATAGAGATGAGTCAAATGGATTTTATATTGATTTAGATGAACTTCCTGGAAAAATCACACAAACAGATGATGAATTGTTGAAAGAGATAAAGAAAATTAGCAAAAAATTTACTTATGATAAAAAATACCAAAAATTCAATAAAAAATATAATTATTTGGAAGATGGAGAAGCAGCAAAAAGAGTTATAAAGGAGTGTATTAAATGAAAAAAAAGAAAAAAACACCTAAAGCTAAAATAAAAAGAATAAAAAGAAAAGTAACTGCAATGGTAAAAAATGCTTATTATATTAACAAATATTATAACAAAAAAATAGATGATAGTACTGTTTTAATTGAATCAAAAAATGGTGATGATATCGCAGCTAATATGTTTTATATTTTAAAGGAATTAAGAACAAATAAAAAATACTCGAAAATGAATGTTTTTGTTGTAGCTAAAAATAATAAGGTAGAAAAATTTAAGGCTTTTTTGGAAAATTATAAAATAGAAAATGTGCAAATTGTTGTTAGAATGTCTTTTAAATATTTGGATGTTTTATCTAGTGCAAAGTACCTATTTAATGATACTTCTTTCCCATATGTATTTGTAAAAAAAGAAGGACAAGTTTATACAAATACATGGCATGGAACACCACTAAAATATATGAGTAATGATGTTCCAAATAGAAGATATGCAATGGGAAATGTTAAACGTAATTTTATGATGGCAGATTACCTAGTATATCCAAATGAGGAAATGGAAGAAAAGATGTTATCTGCATATTCAGCACAACAATTATATACAGGAAAAGTTTTAGAAGCTGGGTATCCAAGAAATGCAATTTTCTTTAATAAAGAAAGAGCAAAAAAAGTAAGAAAAAAATTAGGAATAGATGATAAACAAGTAATTATATATATGCCAACATGGCGAGGTATAATGAATAAAAGAAAAAGTAAAGAACAATTTAAAGAAATATTTGATTATATGAGAAGAATAGACGACAGACTAAAAGACAATCAAATTTTTTACATAAAAATGCATGTTTTAGTTGAAAGAAAGTTAGATTTTGTATACTTCAAACATATAAAACCATTCCCAGAAGGTTTTGAAACATATGATGTTTTAAATGCTGCAGATTGCTTAGTTACTGATTATTCAAGTGTATTCTTTGATTATGCAAATAGCAGAAAGAAAATAGTATTATTTACTTATGATTTAGAAGAATATATTTCTACAAGAGGAATGTATTACGACATAAATGATTTACCATTTCCTAAAGCAAATACACCAGAAAAATTAGTAGATGAAATAAACAAAGAGAAAGATTATGATGATAAAGAGTTTTTAAAGAAGTTTTGTACTTTTGATAATGCAGAAGCAGATAAAGAGTTAGTTAAGTTTATTATTGGAAATAAGAAATCTAAGAAGATAAAAGAAAAAGAAACAAAGAAAAACGGTAAAGACAATGTATTAGTATATTCAGCATCACTTGCTTTAAACGGAATTACATCTTCTTTAGTATCATTAACAAATACGATAGATATTAAAGCACAAAATATTTTCTTAGTATTTAGAGAAAAAACATTAAAGAACAACCCTTTAAAATTAGAACAATTTTCTAAAGATATAGAAGTATTTCCAATGATTAACGGATTTAAATATTCGATAACAGAAATTATAGCATATGTTTTATATTATAAACTAAATATTAAAACTAAATGGGTTGATAAAAAACTAGATCAGCTATATACAAGAGAAATACATAGATTTTTTGGATTCCCTAAAGTTGATAAAGTAATTCAATTTTCAGGGTATGAAATGAGAATAATTGGATTATTCCAAAGATTTAAAGCTCCAAAAGCAATATTTGTTCATAATGATATGTGTCAAGAAATGGAAACAAGAGGAAATCAACACAAACTAACATTAAAGGATGCTTATCATAACTATGATAGAGTTGTAAGTGTAACATCTGATATAAAAGATTCAATATTAAAAATATCAGATAGAGAAGATAATATAATAATTGTTAACAATTCTCATAGCTACCAAAATATATTAGAAAAAAAGGATCAAGAAATTAAATTTGATGATTCTACTAGAGCAAATGTTAGTGAAAATGTATTAAAACAGATATTAGCTAAAAAAGATATAATTAAATTTGTAAACATAGGAAGATATTCAGCTGAAAAAGGACATAAAAGACTTATTGATGCTTTTAATGAATTTTACAAAGAGCATAAAAATGCATATTTGTTTATAATTGGAGGACATGGAAAACTTTGGAATGAAACAAATGAATATATTAAAAAGTTAGATTGTAGATATAATGTGATTTTAATATGCTATATGAGTAATCCATTTGCACTTTTAAAAGAATGTGATTTGTTTATTTTATCTTCTTTATACGAAGGTTTAGGACTAGTTGTCTTAGAAGCACAAACA
The DNA here is from genome assembly GCA_947625925.1 of uncultured Clostridia bacterium. Lineage (GTDB taxonomy): Bacteria > Bacillota > Clostridia > TANB77 > CAG-508 > CAG-269. The sequence continues at coordinate 5,892 of CANQQC010000035.1, forward strand.
TGTGGAGTACCAGTTATATCAGTAGACATTAAAGGTCCAAAAGGATTTATGACTGAACATGGTGGATATTTTGTAGAAAACAGTCAAGAAGGTATCTTACAAGGAATGAAAGACTTTGTTGATGGAAAAGTTAAGTTGATGAATTTCGATCCAAAAAAATATAACGAAAGAGTAAAGAAACAATATGAATCAATTTTTGATGGAGTGGAAGGAGAAAAATGATGTTGAAAGCAGGAATAATTACCTTTGCAAGTGCACATAATTATGGTGCTATTTTACAAGCATATGCAATGCAAACATATTTAGAGAAACAAGGTATTGAAACACACATAATAAATTATAGGCCTAAACAAATAGATAATGTATACAAAATATATAAAATTAAAAGAACTAAATTTTTACCTGTAAAAGTTATAAGAAAAGTAAAGAAAATAGCTGTAACTAACTTAAAATATAAATGGAAAATAGAAAAATATAACAATTTTGAAGATTTTATAAATAATACGCTTAATACAACTGAAGAATACAAAACTTTAAAACAAATACAAAATGCATATTTGGACTATGATATTTTAATTGCAGGATCTGACCAAATATGGAATACAGATTTAACAAAAAGTTTTCAACCAGCATATTTCTTACAATTTGGTAAAAAGGAAGCCATAAGAATATCATATGCAGCAAGTTTAGGTAGAGATGAACTAGATGAAAAATATGTGTTATTCTATAGAAGATATTTAAAGAATTTTGATTATATAACAGTACGTGAAAAATCAATGATTCCAATTATTCAAGATTTAACAGAAAAAGAAGTTATACAAGTAGTAGATCCAACATTGTTGTTAGAAAAGAAAGATTATGATAAATTAAAAATAGACTCAAAGTATAAAGGACAAAAATATATATATGCTCATTTTATAGGAAAAGAAGAAAAAGTGGTTGAAATGGCTGATTATGTTTCAAAAATAAAAGGAATACCCGTTCTTCACAATTTAGCTAATCCAACTTTTGAAAATGAGCTTGACTATCATTATGGTGAAAAAATAGGACAAATAATTGATATGGTTCAAAATGCTCAAATGATTATATCAAACTCTTTTCACTTAACAATTTTAGCAATTATGTATGGTAAACAATTTATAACAATACCACATAAAAAAAGACCAGAAAGAATGAAAAACTTGCTTGAAAGTTTAGGTTTAGAAGATCATTTGATAGAAGACGTAAGAATAATGCCAGACTTAAAGGATTTAAAAATAGACTATAAAAAAGTTAAGGAAAAGCTAATAAAAGATAAAGAGAAATCTGTAAAGTTTTTAGAAAAAGCATTATTTAGTAAAAAACCTAAATGCAAAACAAATTATTTTACATCGAAAGATGAGTTTGAATGTTATGGTTGTGAACTTTGTGCAGATATTTGTCCAGTTCAAGCAATTACAATGGAAGAAGATGTAGAAGGATTTGTATATCCAAAAATAGATGAAAAAAAGTGTATACATTGTGATTTATGTAAAAAGAGTTGTATATATAAAAATAATACAGAGAAAAAAGATAAGTTGGAAAAATCTGAAGTTTATGCTATTATAAATAAAGATAAAAATGTACTTGAAAAAAGTTCTTCTGGAGGTGTATTTACAGCGCTTTATGAAAAATTCATAAAAGAAGGCGGTTATGTTGTTGGTGTTAAATACAATGAAAAAATGGAACCAGTATATGATATAACAAATACAACTGAAGGATGTGAAAAATTTAGAGGAAGCAAGTATGTTAGAGCATCTGTTAATGATATAAGAAAAAAAGTTAAGGAAAAGCTAGAACAAGGTAAAAAAGTACTTTTTTCAGGAAATCCATGTCAAATAGTTGCTTTAAGAAAATATTTAAATAAAGATTATAAAAATTTATACTTAGCAGAAATTGTATGCCACGGAGTTCCAAGCCCAAAAATATTTAGAAGATATATAGAGTATATAGAAGAAAAATATAATGGAAAAGTAGTTAATTTTGAATTTAGAAATAAAAAAGTTGGTTGGGAAATATCGAAGATAACAATAAAAGTTACACTAGATGATGGTAGAGAATTATTTGAACCAGCAAGAAGTAATAACTTTAATAGAGCATTTTTGAATAATTATATTTGTAGACCTGGATGCTATAACTGTGAATTTACAGGGGATACGAAAAATAGTGATTTATCTATGGCAGACTATTGGGGAATAAAGGATGTAATGCCAAAATTAAACAGAGATAAGGGTATATCTTTATTAAAAATCAATACAGCTAAAGGTAAAGAATTATTTGAAGATGTAAAAGATAAGTTCAATTGCTATGAATCAAATTATGAAGATGCATATAAAGCTAATCATAAACACCCTATGAATATAACATTAAAAAGATATAAAGTAATGGAAGAACAAGATTATATGGATGTTGATCAAGCTTTGATGAAATTTAATCAATTTAAAAACATTAAAGTTAAAAATACAAAAAAGAGAAGAAGAAATAAAAAAGCAATGAAAAAGAGTATTTAAGGGAGGAATTCACTATGAGAAGAGTTTTAACTTATGGAACTTTTGATTTATTACATTATGGTCATATAAGATTATTAAAAAGAGCAAAAGAAAAGGGAGACTATCTTATTGTCGCATTATCTACAGATGAATTTAATGCGGTAAAAGGGAAAAAAGCATATCACAATTATGAAACAAGAAAGAAAATGCTGGAAGCTGTAAGATATGTAGATTTAGTAATACCAGAAGAACATTGGGAACAAAAAATAAATGATATAAAAGAATATAAAATTGATATTTTAGTAATGGGAGATGATTGGGCAGGTAGCGATAAGTTCGATTATCTAAAAGAATATTGTGAAGTAGAATATTTACCAAGAACAGAAGGAGTATCTACTACAAAAATAAAAAAAGATTTAGGATTACAAAAGCCAGTTAATGGAGTTGATCAAGTTCCAAAGACTAAGGAAGAAAATAATAACAAATAGGAGGAAGAAATTGAAAGAGTTAATAAATATAATAAAAGATCATATTCAATATAGACAACAGATATTGAAATTAGCAAAAGCAGATTTAGTTAAAACATATAGAGGGGCTGCTTTAGGTTGGGCTTGGGCCGTAATAAAACCAGCATTTAAAATATTTGTATATTGGTTTGCTTTTTCAATTGGGCTTAGAGCAAACAGAGACATGTCAGGATATCCATTTTTTCTATGGTTAATATCAGGAATAATACCATGGTTTTATATAAATACTATGCTTATACAAGGAACAGCTTGTTTAAGAAAGTATAAATACTTAGTAACAAAAATGAAATTCCCAATATCAACAATACCTACATTTGTAAGCTTGTCAGAAATGATTGTTCATATAGTTCTAATGTCAATTGTGTTAATAATTTTTGTTGCATTTGGTTATGCACTTGATTTATATGCATTACAATTATTATTCTATTTGTTATTGATGTTTATATTCTTTAATGTATGGGGACTATTCTCATCGATGATAGCTGCAATAAGCAAAGACTTTTTAAACTTAGTTAAATCACTTGTAACAGCATTGTTTTGGTTATCAGGAGTTTTATGGGATGTAAATACAATATCAATTCCATGGCTACAAAAATTTCTAATGTTAAATCCAGTTACTCTAATAGTAAATGGATATAGAGATTGTCTTATATATAAAGTAGGATTTTGGGAGCACCCAAAAAGACTAATTTATTTTGCAATTGAACTTGTAATAATGTTAGTATTAGCGTTATGGTCATATAGAAAATTAAGAAAAGAAGTACCAGATGTTTTATAAAATTTACTTATGGAGGGTTTGTAAATGAGTCAAAAAGTAATAACATTTAAAAAAGTTACAAAAACATATAAACTATTTAAAAGTGATAAAAAAAGACTTCTACATATATTTTTTAAAAAAATAAAATATAAAGAAAAGAAGGCTGTAGATAATGTATCTTTTAGTATAAAAAAGGGAGAAGCTGTTGCGATTTTTGGAAGAAATGGAGCAGGGAAGTCAACAATCTTAAAAATGATAACAGGTGTTACATTTCCAACAGAAGGAGAAATAGAAGTTAATGGAAGAGTTAGTGCTTTACTTGAATTAACATCTGGTTTTGATCCAGAGTTTACAGGAAGAGAAAACATATATTTAAAAGGACAAATTTTGGGTATAAAAGATAGTGAGATAGCAGAATTAGAAAAAGATATTGTAAATTTTGCTGAACTAGAAGAGTATATAGATCAACCTATAAGGACATATTCATCTGGAATGAAAGCAAGACTTGGTTTTTCTATAAATGTTAATATTAAACCAGAGATTTTAATAGTAGATGAAGCTCTTAGTGTAGGAGATGAATCTTTTAAAGAGAAATGTGTTAAAAAAATAAATGAAATAATCAAAAAAGAAGATGTAACTCTATTATTTGTTACGCATACAACACCAACAGCTATGGAATTCTGTAAAAGAGGAATGGTAATGAATAAAGGAAAAGTTGTCTTTGATGGAGAAATTAAAGAGGCTGTTAATAAATATAAAAGTATAATAAAAGGAGCAAAGAAGTGAGTAAAAGAGGAAAACATGTAGCCAAAAAAACCACTAAAAACGGTAAAAAAAATAAAAATACAAAAAGAATATCCATGAAAAAAGTATTGATTACATTCATTACTTTATTAGTACTGATTGCAGGAATTGTATGTGGATATATATTTAATAAATTAGGAAGAATTGATTATACAGATTTAAGCAATGAAGACTTAGGAATTTCAGAAAATATAAAAGAAGGTTATAGAAATATTGCTTTATTTGCTGTAGATACAAGAAATGTAAAATCAAATCAAGGTTCTAGAAGTGATGGTATAATTATTTTAAGTATAAATGAAGAAACAAAAGATGTTAGATTAGTTTCTGTTTATCGTGATACATATGCGGAAGTTGAAGGACATGGATTTACAAAGATAACACATGCATATGCTTATGGTGGACCTTCACTTGCAATTAGAACATTAAACAAAAACCTTGATTTAAATATATCAGAATTTGCAACTGTTAATTTTGAATCAGTAGCTGATGCAATAGATTTGATGGGAGGTATAGAAGTGACAATTACTTCTGAAGAATTACCTCAAATGAATAAATATATAAAAGAAACATCATCAATAACTGGAATTCAAGCAAACACATTACCTTCAGCAGGAACATATAATTTAAATGGTGTACAAGCTGTTACTTATGGAAGAATTAGAAAGATATCAGGAGGAGATTATAAGAGAACAGAAAGAATGAGAACAGTTATTATGAAGGCGTTTGAAAAAGCTAAACAAATGGATATAGGAACTTTAAATAAAGTAATAGATACAGTGTTACCAGAAGTACAAACAAATATAACGTCAACTGAAATACTTGCATTAGCAGCTCAAATATCAAGTTATAATATATCAGGAAATATGGGATGGCCATATGAAACCAAGGGAAAAACTTTGGATGCATGGTATGGAATTCCTGTAACCTTAGAGACAAATGTTCAAAGATTACATCAAGAATTATTTGAAGATCCAGAATATGTTGTACCAGAAACAGTTAAACAAATAAGTGATAGCATCGTTCAAAAAACAGGTTATACTGCACCTGCAACATCTGTAACACAATAAAAAATAAAAAAGGAAGTAATTGAAAGATTTCTTCCTTTTTAAATTATTTTACTTTAATT
>CANQQC010000036.1 GCA_947625925.1 uncultured Clostridia bacterium
CCTTGACTTACTTCTAAATATGGGAGTATTTCGCTAAATATTTGACCTCCAACTGGTGCTGCAACTCCACCTCCTTGATGTCCTCCCTCTCCTGTTGGATTATATAATGTAACTAATACTACAACTTTTGGGTTATCTATTGGTGCCACTCCCAAAAAAGATGTAACATACTTATTTGTATTAACACCATCTTCTGATGTTCCTGTCTTTCCTCCAATTCTATATCCTGCAACTTTAGCATTCTTTCCTGTACCTTCAGCAACAACTGACTCCATCATACTTAACACTTTTTTTGATGTTTCTTTAGATATTACTCTATCTTTTTTCTTTACAGGTATGTTTGTAACTTCTCCTGTTTCAGAATTTACTATTTGTTTTATAACTCTTGGTGTGATTTGTACTCCTCCATTTGCTATACTTGATACAGCTGTAACTAATTCAATTGGAGTAATTTCAAATCTTTGACCAAAACTAATTGTTGCAAGTTCAACAGGTCCAGCTTTATTTTCTGCCAAAAATATACTTCCAGCTTCTCCAATTAAATCAATTCCTGTTTTTTCTAATAATCCAAATTTTCTTAAATAACTATAATATTTTTGAACTCCAATTTTTTGTCCCAAGCCTATAAATACTGGATTACATGAATTCATCAAAGCTTCTCTTAAACTTTCTGATCCATGTGGTCTATAGTACCTCCAGCATTTAATCCTAACCCCTGCAACTTCAATTCCACCTGTACAAGAAAATTCTCCTTTGTTATCTGTATTTGTTATTCCTTCTTCGAGAGAAGCTGATGCTGTTATTAACTTAAAAACAGAACCTGGCTCATAAGTATCAGCAATTGCTTTATTTCTCCATACAGCTTGTAATAATTTTGTTTTTTCTTTCTGTTCTAAAGAATCCCAGCTCTCTTTTAATTCTTCTGTATATGCTACATATGGACTATTTAAATTATATGATGGATATGTTGCCATAGCTAAAATATCTCCATTTTGTGGATTCATAACAATTACATTTCCTCCATCTGTACATACATTATCTATACATGCTTGTTCTAAGTATTTCTCCACAATTGATTGTACACTTAAATCTATTGTTGAAATCAAATCATTTCCATTGATAGCAGCAACATAATTTTCTCCTTCATCACCTATTTCTCCTCCCTTTGCATCAGTATGTCTTTGTATAGTTCCTTTTTTTCCTTTTAATTCTTCTTCATATTTTGCTTCAATCCCATCCAATCCTTGATTATCACTTCCACAAAAACCTATAACTTGTGAAGCTAATGTGTTATATGGATAATATCTTTTTGTATCTTCATCAATATTTATTCCTGTTGATATGTTATTTTTTTCCATCCAACGTCTTAATTCATCAGATTTTTCTTTATCAACTTTTTTTGATATAGTTTCAATAGAACTTCTCTTTGTTACTTTTTTTAGAACTTTTTCATAATCTTCTTCAAAAATATCACTTAGTGCTTTAGCTACTTTTTCCTTATCGTCTTTTGATATATTTACTGGATTAATTGTTATCGTATTTACAGTACTACTCTGAGCTAAAATATTTTTTCCTGTTGCATCATAAATTTTACCTCTTTTCGGATTTATCACTCTGTCTAGTGTTTGTTGCTGATATGCTAATTGTGTCAATTCTTTTCCTTGAACAAACTGAATTATTCCTATCCTCCCAATTAAAAATGTAAAGATGAAAAATGAAATAAATAATGTATTTCTCATTTTCTTTTTACTTGATAATTTTGTTTGTACCAATAACTTCACTTCCTAACACACAAAAAAAAACACCCTTTTTAAATATTTATTAAAGGTGCTTTTTTTTATTCATCAATAATTAAATCTTTTATTTTATTCCATACTTTTTCAATCCATGTTTGGTCTTTAATTACTACTTTTTCAGAAGCTGATTCTGTATAGTCCTTTTTTGGTAAATTTATATATACAGTATTTGAATTGGTCAATCTTTGCATTCCTAATTTTTCTTTTGCCATCTGTTCTACATAGTTTAAATTATAACTGTTTTCAATATTTACTTTTAATTGTTCATTTTCTTTTTCCAATGCTGATAATTCTTTTTTCATATTTTGAACTTCTGTAAATCTTTCATTTATTTGTGAGTTTCTGTAACTTATGGTTAAAAGAACGGCAAAAATCATAACTATAAGCATAGTTATTCTTTTTTGTCTTTTTTTCTCTTCTTTAGAAACTTTTATATCTTGTCTTTTTACTTCTTCAACAACTTTTAATTTTTGTTTTTTTGTTTTTTTCTTCTTGCGCTTATCATATTGAGGTTCAAGTTTCCTAGGACTCGTAGAATATTGATATTTTGCAGAAGCCATAAGTTACCATTCTCTCCTTTCATTATTTATTTTTTTCAAAAATCCTTAATTTTGCACTTTTAGCTCTAGAATTTTCTTCTTTTTCTTCTGTTGAAGGTATTATTGGTTTTTTTGTTATAATTTTTCCCTCTGAATGAACTCCACAAACACAGTATGGTAAATCAGGTGGACAAGTACATTTTCCTTTAGCATCTATATATGCTTTTTTTACTGCTCTATCTTCAAGAGAGTGGAACGTTATTATACATAGTCTACCTTTAGGTTTTAAACAATTAATACATTTTCTTACTGTTTCATATAGTGGTTTAATTTCATTATTTACTTCTATTCTTATTGCTTGAAAAGTTCTTTTAGCAGGATGTCCTTCTTTTTTATTTTTGGGTACTGATTTTTCTATAATTTCAACTAATTGTTTTGTTGTTTTTAACTCTTCTTTTTTTCTATATTCACATATGTTTCTAGCTATTTTTTTTGAATATCTTTCTTCTCCATATTCATAAATTATATTTGCTAACTCTTCTTCAGTATATGTATTTACAACTTCTCTTGCAGTCAAAGTTTGTGTCTTATCCATCCTCATATCTAATATATTTTCACCCAAATAGCTAAACCCTCTATTTCTTTCATCTAGTTGATATGATGAGACACCCAAATCAAGTAGAATTCCATCTACTTGTTCAATACCTATTTCTTCTATAATTTCTTTTATATCATCATGATTTCCATGAATGTATTTTACATTTTCATACTCTTTTAGTTTGTTTTTTGCCGTTTGCAAAGCTTCTTCGTCTCTATCAATTCCTATTAGTAACCCTTCTTTTGAGAGGTGCTTTAGTATTTCTTTACTATGCCCTGCTCCTCCAAGTGTCCCATCGACATATATACCTTTTTCTTTTATTTTTAGTCCTTCTATACACTCATGAAGCATAACTGGTTTATGCTTAAATTCCATTTTGATAGTTATAAGATTCTCCTTTGCATTTTATTTAGTTAAAAACAGCTGGTAATTTAAATGAACTACCAGCTGTTTATATCTTTTGTTTTTTTGTTAAATTTTCTTAGGTAATATAATCTTCTGTTATTAAATTATTTAGCTTTTGTTAATTATAAATCTTTAGTATTTTGTCTTTTGTTTCTTTATAATCTTTTGTTTGTTTTTCATTAGTATCTTAAAAAATTTTATCTTTTGTATCTTTTAAATTTTCTTATGTATATTTTTCTTTAGTGTTTTTATATAAACTTTTGCAAGTTATATACCAAGCATTGTCATATTTGCTGCAATTTCATCAGCAGATATGTCTTTATCACATTTCTCCCATGTTGCTTTATCCCATATTTCTAGTCTTGTTCCAACTCCAATTATTATAGCTTCTTTTTCTAAACTTGCAGCTACTCTTAAATTACTAGGTATTAAAAATCTACCTTGTTTATCAGTTTCACATTCAGTAGCTCCAGCAAAGAAAAATCTTACAAAGTTTCTTGAGTTTTTATCTGATAGAGGAAGTTCCTTTAATTTAGTTTCGAAATTCAACCACTCTTCTTGTGAGAACGCAAATAAACATCCATCTAAACCTTTAGTTACAATGAATTTTTCTCCCATGTCTTGTCTTAATTTTACTGGCATAATCAATCTGCCTTTAGCGTCTAGAGAATGTCCATATTCACCTATTAGCAACCGAATTTCACCTTCTTTCATTTTTTACCACTTTGTACCACTTCTCTCCACTTGCTTAAATTTTAATACAACTTTTTTTATTTTGCAACCCTTTTTGTATATTTTTTTAAAATTTTTTTATTTTTATTTTTTTCACAAAAAAAAGATAAAGTAATTCAATTTTACTTTACCTTTATTTTTTTATTATTTTACTTCTCTTGCTCTAACTATTACTCTTTGTTCACCACTATCTGTACATGTAATTAAGGTGACTTCTTTTCTTCCATTTGTTAACTGTGTTGTACAGCTAACATCTGATGGACTTACTGTATATTTATCATACACTTTATAATTTAATTTTCTTCCATTAAAATCTGTTAATTCTATTATAGCTCCATTTTTTAATCTTGGAACTTTGCTAAAGAATTTTGTGTTTCTATAATTGTGCCCTACAATACAATAATTCCCAACTTCATTTATCTCTGGTCCCCAGAACTTACATGGAGAAACTCTTAATGTTTCCTCTATAGATTCTGTTGTTTGTTCTGCTGGTAATAATATTGGATATTTTACATTTATTGAAGGAATATTTATTGTTGCAACAGAAGTATATGCTTTTCCATTTTCAGCACGTACTGTTCTAGTATTAGCTTTTGTACTACCTCTACTAGAACCAGTTGTTCCACCTTTTCCTTCTCTTTCCGCTATAGCTTCTTCTGCTTCTTTGTTTAGAGCAACTACTAAAACATTATCATCTTCTTCAGCATTTCCTGTTTCTTCTACACTTAAACTTGTTAATATATCTTGTGCTATTTGCTCTTCTTTTGTTCTATCATAAGATGCGTAAATATATAGGGAAATTAAAGCAACGACTAAAAAAACTGACACAATAAAGTCAATTTTATAAATTTTCTTTTTTCTTTTTAGTTCAGGTGTTACATATAATTTTTTCGTAATCAATATTTGATTCATATTTTACACAATTCTCCCTATTATATTGTTATCTAATATTATAACATACTCTTGAACTATTTCATAGTATTTTTAAAAAATTTATTTAGTTTTTTTATTTGATATTTTCGCAAAATCTTCTAGAGTTAGCTTTTCTGGTCTTATATTTACATCAATTCCTAACTTTTCTAAAAACTCTATTCCTTCTTCTTTATTTTCAAAGAACTTAGCATTTGTTAAACTATTTAGCAAAGTTTTTCTTCTTTGCATAAATGAAAGTTTTATTATTTTAAACATTTTTTCCTTATCAACTTCGACTTTTGGTACGTTTCTTAATTTTAATTTAATAACTTCTGATGTTACCTTTGGTTCAGGAATAAATGATTCTTTTGGAACTTCTATCACTTGTTCACTTTCACAATAATAATTGATACAATATGTAATCGCTCCAGTATTTTTACCTCCTGGATTTTCTATTAAACGTTCTGCCACTTCTTTTTGTATCATTACTGTTATACTTTCCAAATCAAGTTCATCTTCCAATAGTTTTGTAATTATTTGCGTAGTAATATAATATGGGAGATTTGCAACTATTTTTACATTTTTATATTCACTTCTAATATTATTTATTAGTTCTTTCAAATTCAATTTAAGTACATCTTCTTGTATTATTTCAAAAGAATTATATAAGCTAAATCTTTCATTTAGTATACTTACCATTCTTTTATCTAATTCAATGCAAATAACTTTCTTTGCTTTTTCTAATAGCAAACTAGTTAATGTCCCTAATCCAGGTCCAATTTCTATAACTAAATCTTCTTTATCAATATCAGCTTTCTCTACAATCTCAGTTATAACATTATCATCAATTAAAAAATTTTGTCCTAAATTTTTATTAGCTTTTATATTATACTTTTTTAATAAAAATTTTGTTTCTTCTAAACTATTCATATTTTATACCCCTTATTGAGCATTTGTTTCTGTTTGTCTCAATGTTACTTTTATTGCTGTACCTTCTTCTACTGTTGCATCTATTGGATAATCTTGACTAGTAACAACTCCTGCTCCCTCATAAGTTATATTTAAATTTCTCGCTTTTAATGCATTTGTTGCTTCTGATAATGTCATACCTATTAGATCAGGAACAGTTATGTTAGATGTTCTAACAGTATTTTCAGAAGAATATAACATTACTGTAGAATTTTTAGGTAATGAAATTCCTGGTTTTGGAACTTGATCTTCTACAAGTAAAGTGTTTTCATCTCCATTAACAGTAATCTTAGAATTTAATCCTGCGTTCTTTAATACTTTCTTAGCTTCTGCAACAGTTTTATTTCTTACATCTGGAATTACATTCAAATTGTTAGTAGCTGTGTTTGATGTAGTTTGATCTTTATCAGAAGGCACTCCTAAACAAGGAAGTATTTCTGATAACATTTGTGAAACAACTGGTCCTGCTATTGTTCCTCCTTGATGGCTTTCTCCATGAGGAGCATATAATGTTAATAATATTACAACTTCAGTATTTTCAACAGGAGATATTGCTACATATGAAGCAACATATCCTTCACTTTTATTTTTTTCTGTTGGTTCAGATGTACCTGTTTTTCCTCCTATAGAATATCCTGAAACAGCTCCATTTTTTCCTGTTCCTTCAACAACTACTGATTCCATCATAGATTTAACTTTATCAGAAGTTTCTTTTGAAATTACTTGACGTACTTGAGTTGTAGGCACTTCTGTAACTGATTTAGTTTCTGTATTTGTAACAGATTTAACTATTCTAGGTTGTACTAAAATACCATCATTTGCTACTGCACAAATAGCTGTAATCATCTGTATAGGTGTAATATTTAGTCTTTGTCCAAATGACATAGTTGCAAGTTCAACAGGTCCTACTTTTTCTAAATCTGTAAATAAACTATTTTCTTCTCCAGCAACTTGTATTCCAGTTTTATCAAAAAGTCCAAAGGCTTCATAGTATTTATATAAAGTCGCTGCTTTTATTTTCTTACCTAATTGCATAAATGCTGGGTTACATGAATTACAAAGAGCTTGTCTTAAAGATTGATATCCATGTGGGACATCTCTCCAACATTTAATTTCTGTATTATCTGAAAACTTTTCAGATCCAGTACACAAAAACTCGCCTTGTACATCTGTTTGAGTTACATTTTCTTCAATAGCGACTGATGAAGTTATAACTTTAAAAACAGATCCAGGTTCATATAATTCTGAAACTGATTTACTTCTCCACATTTCATAAAGTGAATTAACTTTCTCTTCATCACTTAAAGTATCATATGTTTTAGCTAGTTTATCATTTGGTGAAAATGGATCATTAAGATTATAGTCTGGATAAGAAGCCATTCCAAGCACGTCTCCATTTTTTGGATTCATAACAATTACATTTCCTCCTCGAGAACATAAATTGTTTTCTACGGCTTGTTTTAAATATTTTTCTACAATATTTTGAATCTTTAAATCAATAGTTAATGTTAAATCACTTCCGTTTTGAGCATCAATATATTTTTCTTCTGTATTAGGTATTTCATCTTGATTTCCTGCTTGATAACTTACAATTTTTCCAGGTGTTCCTGTTAATACAGAATCCCATTTTGCTTCTATCCCTGTTATACCTTGATTATCATTTCCACAAAATCCCAATACATGTGATGCAACATTTCCATGTGGATAATATCTTTTTGAATCTTCATCTATATTAATTCCTATAGTAATTTTGTTTTCTTTCATCCATTCTCTTAATTTATCGATTTTTTCTTGTTCAACTTTTTTTACTATTGTTTCTACTTGTGCTGAACTTTCAACTTTTTCAAGTGTCTCATTATAATCTAATTCAAATATATCAGCTAATCCTTGTGCAACTATTTGTTTTAATTGTTTTGTTTCTTCTTCATCCTCTTTTGCAATTTTTTGTGGATTTATCGTAACTGTATCTACTTGTGCACTAATTGCTAATGCTTTTCCAGTTGAATCATAAATATTTCCACGTTTTGAACTAATAATTTGATTTATCGTTTGTTGTTTATATGCAAGTTCTTTTAAGTTATTTCCATCTATAAATTGTAAGTAACCAATCTTTAAAATAAGTAAAATAAAAATAAGCATGATAATAAAAAAGCTTATAAATAGCTTTTTAACATGGATAAAATTTTTAGTTTTATAAGGTGTATTAAGCTTTATTACTTTATTATTTTTTTTGCTTTTCTTTTTCACATTATTTTTCATATATTCACCGCTCTTTTTATATCACAAACATTTTATATTAAAACATTGTAAAAATCAACTATAATTATAAAAGTTACAATTTATATATAAGAAAAAATGAAAGTAAGCTTATTGTTTTGTGTCTACTTTCATTTTTTCTATCATTTTATAAATTACTCTTTTTTATCATTTCTACAACATCTTCAATACTCTCTTTCGGTGTAGATGCTCCTGCCATTATCCCTATTTTTTCATAATTTGTTACATCTTCTTTTAATAATTCTTCTTTTGTCTCTATACATATAGCTTCTTTACAATTCTGCTTTGCAATTTCATAAAGTTTTCTTGTGTTTGAGCTATTTCTTCCACCAATTATAATCATTTTATTTACTTCTTTTGATATTTTCTCAGTTTCTTTTTGTCTTAATTCTGTTGCCATACAAATTGTATTTATTACCTTTAATTCTATATTATTTGGTAATTCTTCTTTTATCTTTTCTTCTATTATTTTAAATCTTTCCAAGTGATATGTTGTTTGTGCTATTACTAAACATTTTTCTTTTTTTGATTCTATTATTTCATTTACTGCTTTTTTAGTATCTTCAATTTTTTCAATAATAGACATTTTTTTTCCACAAAAACTGATTGTACCAATATTTTCAGGATGATCTTTTGCTCCAACTAATACTATATAAAACCCTTTATCATGATATTCTTGTGCAATATCATGAATTTTTAAAACATTTGGACATGTGAAATCTTCAATTTGTATGTTTTTTTCTTTGCATATTTCATATGTTTCTTTAGGTATACCATGTGCTCTAATAACTGTTTTACTTTCTTTTTCTTTTACTTCCTCAGGTTTTTCAATAAATTCAATACCCTTTTCTTTTAATTTTTTTACAACTTCTTTATTATGTACAATTTCCCCTAGACAATATATTTTTTTATTTGTATTTTCTAGTTCTTTTTGTGCTCCTTTTACTGCCCTTTCAACTCCATAGCAAAAACCTGCTGTTTTTCCAATTATTATTTCCATTTTTTACACCTTTCTATATTATCTTTAATATCTCTTCTTTTAATGTTTCAACAATTTTTGATTGGGGTACTTTTTTAATTACTTTTCCTTTTTTGAATAAAAGACCTTCATCAATTCCACCTGCAATTCCGATATCAGCTTCTCTTGCTTCTCCAGGTCCATTTACTGCACATCCCATAACGGCAACTGTAATATCTGCTTCAATCGTTTGTAAGAAGTTTTCTACCTCTTTAGCCATTGGTATTAAATCAATTTGTGTTCTTCCACATGTAGGACAAGCAATTAAAGTTGGTGACTTTTTATATAAATCACAGTTTTTTAATATTTCTTTTGCAACTGGTATTTCTTTTATTGGATCATCTGATAATGAAACTCTTATTGTATCTCCTATACCTTCTCTTAACATTACTCCTAGTCCTATACTAGATTTAATTGTACCACTAAACTCTGTTCCTGATTCAGTTATTCCTAAATGTAAAGGGTACTTGAAAGTATTTGAAGCCTCCTCATAAGCTTCGATACATAAATCTAAACTTGATGCTTTTAGTGAAATTGCAATATCATAAAAATCTAGTTTTTCTAATATTTCAACATGTCTTTTTGCACTTTCTACCATAGCTTTCGCAGTTGGTTTCCCATATTTTTCTAATAAATCTTTTTCTAAAGAACCTCCATTAACTCCTATACGAATTGGAATATTTTTTTCTTTACATGCATTTACTACAAGTTTTACTTTTTCCTCAGATCCTATATTTCCTGGATTTATTCTTACTTTATCAACTCCAGCTTCAATAGCTGCTAAAGCTATTTTATAGTCAAAATGAATATCAGCAACAATTGGGATATGTATTCTTTCTTTTATACTTTTTATTGCTTTTGCATCATCTATGTCAAGACATGCTACTCTTATTATTTCACACCCTACATTTTCTAATTCTAGTATTTGCTTAACTGTTGCTTCAACATCTTTTGTTTTTGTATTACACATTGATTGTATTACGACTTTGTCTTGTCCTCCTATTTGAACATTTCCTACCATTATCTTTCTTGTTTCTTTTCTGTTTATCATTTTATTACTCCTTTTTTTATTTCATACACATAAAAAGAATATAACTGTTTTCCGTACAATATTTGGAGTAACCTAAAAGTACAAAATTCAATTATATTCTTTATTATTCTTTTAATTATTATTTAGAGTCATCAATATAATATCCTACTCCTCTTTTTGTAACTAGTATTTGAGGTGTTGATGTATCTTTTTCAATTTTTTCACGGATTCTTCTTACTGTAACATCTACAGTTCTAATATCTCCATAATATTCATATCCCCATACTTTTTCAAGTAGAGTTTCTCTTGTTACAACTTGCCCTGGTTGAGTTGCTAAGAATTTCAATACTTCAAATTCTCTTAAAGTTAAATCTATTATTTCTCCTCTAACTTTAACTTCAAATTTTTCAGAATCTAATTCTAAGTCACCAACTACTATTTTTGTATCTTTCTTTTCTTCTACTTTTTCTGATTCCATTGCATTTATATTTACTTCAACTTTTCTTAAATTAGCTTTAACTCTTGCTACTAACTCTCTAACACTGAAAGGCTTTGTAATATAGTCGTCTGCACCTAATTCTAATCCTAATATTTTATCTATTTCTCCATCTTTAGCTGTTAACATCAGTATTGGTACATTCATTGAATTTTTTATTCTTTTACACACAGATAGTCCATCTAACTTTGGCAACATTATATCTAATAATATTAAATCTGGTTTCTTTTCAAGTGCTATATCAACAGCTGATAAACCATCACTTGCCTCAATTACATTATACCCTTCTTTTCCTAGATTATGAATCAATATATTTCTTATAGGCTCTTCATCATCAACAATCAATATTGTTTTTATATCCTTATCTTCTTCCACCGATATTCCGCCTTTCTTTTTCATAATTTTCTACTTATATTTATATATATCATAATTATTTTTTTTATACAAGTCTTTTTGTAATTTTTTTGTAATAGAATTGTAATATTATATAATGACTTTTACATTATACACTTCTCCTTTTTCATTAAGCTTTATGCAGTTATCTATTTTTTTGTTATTCAAATAAACTTCTGTTATACCAAAGTTTTTACCTTTTGGATTTAACACAGTTATATTATATATACTTTTTCCCCACATAAATTTTATTTTATATTCTTTCCATTCTTTTGGGATACATGGTGAAAA
>CANQQC010000037.1 GCA_947625925.1 uncultured Clostridia bacterium
ACAATTAATGAATTAATATGTTTAGCAAATTTAGAAAATTTAAATTCTGTTTATATAAATGAAGGATTAAAACAATCTGAAAGACTTAAAAGATTAAATCAAATTGCTATATCTCAAATTCAAATACTAAATAAAACAGATAAAAAATATTTAAAATAATACTAATTATGAAAGTATTGATAAAGATGCCAATTGTTTATCATATTGATAGAAATCTCAATTTAAAAAATGACCAAAAAACTTTTATGTAAAAAATTATTACAATAAAGACCATTGAAAATAAAAACGCATTAAAGTTTAGATTAAAAAAGAGCTAGAAATGTTGACTTTTCAACTTTTCTAGCTTCTTAAAAAGTTTGGAGCAGGTAGCGGGAATCGAACCCGCGTCATCAGCTTGGAAGGCTGGGGTTCTACCATTGAACTACACCTGCATTTGCTCCTGACATTTATAAATTATAATAGTTTTTATCTCATTTGTCAAGAGTATTTTTAAATTTTTTAAAAAATTTCTTTTATAATTTGTTTATAGTTTCTTGTAAGTATTGCACCTTCTTTAATTAAGTTATTTGTTCCAGATGAATTTTTCATATGTATTTCACCTGGAACACAATAAACATCTCTTCCCTGTTCTAATGCAAAATCAACAGTTATCATAGTTCCACTTTTTTGTCTTGCTTCTATAACTAGTACTGCCTTACTTATTCCACTTATTATTCTATTTCTAGCTGGAAAATTCATTTTATATGGCTTTGTTCTCAATGGATATTCGCAAATAATAAGCCCATTATTTTTAATAATATTTTTTGCTAAATCCACATTTTCTTTTGGATAAATATTATCTAATCCACTTCCTATAACTGCAATAGTCTTTCCTTTTGCTAACAAAGCTCCTTCATGAGCATACCTATCAATTCCTTTTGCCAAACCACTAACAATTGTTATTCCTTCTTTTGCTAAATTATATGAAAAGTACTTTGCAGCTTTCATTCCATATTCAGAACATTTCCTACATCCTATTATTGCTATATTATTATCATCTTTTAATAATCCTTTATTTCCCACTAAATATATAACTTTAGGTGGATCATAAATTTCTTTTAATAGTTTAGGATAATTATCATTGTTTAAATATATTTTGTCTATTTTACTCTCCCTTAATTATTTTTACCGCTTCTTCAATCTTTACAGTCTTTTGCTCTCCTGTATCCATATTCTTTAATGTTAAAACTTCATTTTCAACTTCATTTTCTCCAATAGTTATAACATATTTAACATTTATTTTATCAGCATATTTAAATTTTTTACCTAATTTTTGCTCTTCTATATTTAGTTGTACTTTTAAATCATTTTGTCTTAATTTTGATGCAATTTTTGCACATACATCATACTCATTACCCATAGATATTATTAGTACATCAGATATAGATTGGTTTTGCATTGTAATTATATTATTATCTGTTAACAAGAAAAATAGTCTTGTTAAACCAATTGAAATTCCTACCCCTGGCATTTTTCTATCAGTATAATATTGTGCTAAATTATCATATCTTCCACCTGAACATACACTTCCAAGATTTTTATATTTATTTAAAAATGTTTCATATACTGTTCCTGTATAATAATCTAAACCTCTAGCTATTGTTAAATCTATTTTTAGATTTTTTTCTGGAACTTCAAAAAGAGTTATAAATTTAACAACTTCTTTTAATTCACTTAAACCTTCACTAAAGGTTTCATCAGTTATTTTCATTTCTTCTAATTGTTTAATTATACTGTTATTATCTCCTTGAATATTTAAAAACTTCATTATAGTTTCAACTTGATTTTCTTTTGCAATCTTTAATAATTCTTCTTTAACTCTTATTGCTCCAATTTTTTCAATCTTATCTATTATTCTTAAAATTTCGGTAGCTTCATTTTTTAATTCCAAACTTGCAAAAAGTCCATTTAATATTTTTCTATTATTTATACATATTGTAAAATCATCAAATCCAAGTTCTTTAAAAGTATTATATATAACCAATGGCATTTCTGCATCATTTATAATTGATAGTTTACCATCACCAATGATATCAATATCACATTGATAAAACTCTCTATATCTACCTCTTTGTGCTTTTTCTCCTCTATACACTTTTCCTATTTGATATCTTTTAAATGGAAAACTCAATTTATCATAATATTGTGTTACATATTTTGCTAATGGTACTGTCAAATCAAATCTTAATGCTAAATCATTATCTCCTTTTTGAAATCTATATATTTGTTTTTCTGTTTCTCCACCTGCTTTTGCAAGTAATACATCAGCACTTTCAACTATTGGTGTGTTTAATGGTAAGAAACCATATTTTTCATATGACTTTCTTATAATATCTTTCATTTTATTAAATAATATTTGTTCATTTGGTAATAATTCCATAAATCCTGGTAATGTTTTTGGTTTAATTATTCCTTCTTTCATTTTTTCTCCTCCTTGTTATTATTTATATCATTTTTTAATAAAAAAAACTATATAGATAACAATATATTTATTTTTATATTATTACCTATATAGTTTTAATTTTATATTTTATATAGGCACATCACAAAGTAACTTGTGCCTATTTATATTATTAGACACAAGCATAAAAATGATGATGTACTTTATTTATTAGAAATTTCTTCATTTTTATTTTCCTCTCCTTACTTATATTATATATGATATAACATTTTTAAAATTATGTCAAATTTACTTTATATTCTATATCTTCCATAAATGGATAAATTTCTTTTACTCTTTTCAAAGTTAACATTGACATTTTAGGTTGTGGATTTCTTTTACTTTTTGATAATAACTTTTGTGTATAGCAATTTGTTGTTGTTTTAAATAATAAATATCTGTTTCCAACATATGTGTAATATATTTGATATCCATTATTTAAATCTTCCCACATTTTTTCAAATGTATAGTCTTCTTCCATAGTCTTTTCCTTTCTATTTAATCATTTCTTCAAATTCTGTTTCATTTATTATTGTTACTCCTAAATTTTGTGCTTTAGTTAATTTACTTCCAGCATCTTCACCAGCTAATACATAATCTGTTTTTTTAGATACTGAACTTGACGTTTTTCCTCCTAATTTTTCAATTATATCTGATGCTTCCTTCCTTGTAAAATTTTCTAATCCACCTGTAAGTACAAAAGTTTTTCCTTCAAATCTATTATCTGATCCTTCTTCTTCAAGATAATTCATATTAACTCCTGCTTGTTCTAATTTTGTAATTAAATCTTTAGTTTGTTCCTGCTTAAAAAACTCTACAATACTTGATGCAACAACTGGACCTATATCATTTATCATACTTAATTCATCAAAAGTTGTTTTCATTAAATTTTCCATTGTCTTATATTCTTTTGCTAATGTTTTTGCAACTTTTGATCCTACAAATCTTATACCTAAAGCAGTTATCAATCTATACAAATCATTTTGTTTACTTACCTCTATACTATTTATTAAATTTTGAGCAAATTTTGTTCCATTTTTCTTCAATGATGCAACATCATTAAATGTCAATGTATAAATATCATTTATATTTTTTATTAAACCATTATCTAATAATTGTTGTATTATATTTTCGCCTAAACCATCAATATTCATAGCTTCTCTCGAAACAAAATGTACTAAATTTCTAAAAAGTTTAGCTGGACATTCTATTCCAGTACATCTGACAGCTGCTTCTCCTTCTAACCTTATTGCTGGTGCTCCACATACTGGACATGTTCTTGGTATTGATACTTCTTTTTCATTTCCATTTCTCTTTTTTGTTACAACTTCAACAATTTCTGGAATAACATCCCCTGCTTTTTGTATTATAACAGTATCTCCAATTTTGATATCTTTTTCTTTCATAAAATCTTCATTGTGTAAAGTTGTTTTTGCTATTGTTGAACCAGCAACTTTAACTGGCTCTAATATTGCCATTGGAGTTATTACTCCTGTTCTTCCTACTTGAAATCTAATATCTAATAATTTAGTTTCTTTTTTTTCTGGAGGATATTTGTATGCAATAGCCCATCTTGGAGTTTTTGCTGTTGTTCCAAGTATTTCTCTAAAATGTAGGTCATCTACTTTAACAACTGCACCATCAATTCCAAATGTTAAACTTTCTCTATCTTCACCAATTTTTTCAATAGCTTTCTCTATTTCTTTCATATTAGAACAATATATTCTAACAGGATTTACATTAAATCCTTGTTCTTCTAAATATTCTAATTCTTCATAATGTGAATTAAATTCTTTTCCTTCAATTTTTTGTACATTAAAAATATATATATCTAACGGTCTTTTTGCTGTAATTTTACTATCTAATTGTCTTAAAGATCCTGCAGCAGCATTTCTAGCATTTGCAAATAATTCTTCTTCATTTTCTTCTCGAATTTGGTTCATTTGTTCAAATTCTTTTTTTGCAATAAATACTTCTCCTCTAACAGTAATATCTATTTTATCTTTTATTTCCATTGGAATAGTTTTTACAGTTTTTAAGTTTTCAGTTACATCTTCTCCAACTGTTCCATTTCCTCTTGTTGCTCCTCTTACAAATTTTCCTTGTTTGTATTCTAAGGCTGCTGATAAACCATCTATTTTTGTTTCTACTACATATTTTACATTATCTATATCATTTTTTATTGCTTGTTCTTTTATTCTTTCATCAAAATCTTTTACTTCTTCTATACTAAAAACATCTTGTAAACTTTGTAATGGTACTTCATGAGTCACTTTTTTAAATCCTTCTTTAACATGTCCTCCCACTTTTTGTGTTAAGGATTCCTTTGAGTTAAACTCAGGGAAATCTTTTTCAAGGTTTCTTAGTTCTACCATTAACATATCATATTCAAAATCAGACACTTCTGGATTATCATCATCATAGTATTTTTTAGCATAATGTTCAGTTAATTTTCTTAATTCTTCTATTCTCTTTTTTGCTTGTTTTTTATCCATGATAATTTCCTTTCTTTTTCTGTTTTCCATATTATATACAATTTAACAAAAAAAATAAAGGAATTTTATAAAATCCCTTTATTTTATATTATATATTTTACTCATCTACTTTTGCTTCAATAATCAATCTTAATTTGCTATCATCTGTACATGTTGATAATGTTATTTCTGGTTTTCCATCTGTATCTCTTTGATAGAATGATGTATCTTCAGGTGTTGTTTCAAATTTATTATATACACTATATGCTACTTTTTTACCACTATTATCTGTTATATATATTCTATCACCATTTTTTAATTTCTTATTGTCTGAGAAGAATAATCCATTTCTGTAGTTATGTCCAATAATTACAGTATTTCCTGGTTGATTTAACCCTGCACCATATAGAACAGCTACTGCTACTTCTATAGCTTTTTTGGTTACTTTTTCTAATACTGGGTATTTACATCCAGTTACTGGTATTTCAATTGCTCCCATTACTACATAACCTTTATATAATTTTTTACCATTTTTATCAGATTGAATATTTACATCTTCAACTCCTGATAAGTCACTATCTACGTCTTGTGTATCTTTACCATTTCCATTAACTTCACCTAAGAAATCATCCACAAAATTTTCTGCATCTTTATTTACAACATATTTGTTATACCATTCATATCCTAAAAATCCAAGTAATCCAACTATTGCAATTATTACAATGGTTAATATAACAGTTAATACTTTACCATATTTACTCTCATACATGATACTTTACCTCCAATTTTTTCTCTCTTTTCCCTCTACTAATATTATAGCACATTTAATGATTTTTTTCCAATATTTTATAATATAATTTATCTTATTATTCTTTTATAAGTACAGCTTTTATTCTTCTAATTCCAGATGAGCTAGATTCTTCTTTTTTAATTTTAAATCTTCCCATATTTCCTGTATGTGTTACATGTGGTCCACCACATATTTCCTTACTAAAATCTCCTATTGTATATACTTTTACTCTATCTCCATACTTATCTGTAAATAATCCTATTGCTCCTGAATTTTTAGCATCTTCATAACTCATTTCTTCACAAGTTACTTTTAGATCTTTTTGTATTTGTTCATTTACTAAATCTTCAACTTGCTTAATCTCTTCTTTTGTCATTTTTTGAGGATGAGAGAAGTCAAAACGAAGTCTTTCTTCAGTAATATTAGATCCACTTTGTTTTACATGTTCTCCTAAAATTTCTCTTAATGCTTCATGTAATAAATGAGTTGCAGTATGATATGCAATTGTTGTTTCAGTTTGTTCTGCTAATCCACCTTTAAATTTTTGTGCTGATCCTTGTCTAGATTTTTCTTGATGTTGTTTAAATAATTTATTGAATTCTTCCATATCAATTTCCATACCATTTTCTTGTGCTAGTTCTTCTGTTACTTCTGGTGGGAATCCATATGTGTCATATAATCTAAAAACAACATTTCCTGGAACTACTTTTGTTCCTTCTAATTTCTTTATTTGTTTTTTAAATTCTTTTTCTCCATGATTTAAAGTCTTAACAAATTTATCTTTTTCTGCAACTATTACATCTTTAATTACATTTTTATTTTTTACTAAATCTGGATACATATCTTTTAATGCCTCAATATTTATATCAACTAAATTTGCTAACTGATTAAGATCTATTTGTATATTATTCATATGTCTTATCATTCTACGTATCAATCTTCTTAAGATATATCCTCTATCTACATTACTTGGTCTTCCGCCGTCACAAATAATCATTATACTTGAACGTAAGTGATCTGCTATAACTCTTCTACTTCTAATATTATCAACTTTTTGAAGCTCTTCTAATTTATCCATTACAGCTTTAAATAATTCTGTATCAAATGGTGTTTCCTTTCCTTGTAATAAAAATGCCATTCTTTCTAATCCTAAACCTGTATCAACATTTTTATTTTTTAATTTTGTATATCCATTTTTATCTTTAAAATATTCCATAAATACATTGTTCCAAATCTCAACATATTTACCACAATCACATGAAGGTTGGCAATCTGGTCCACATGCTGGTTTGCCTGTATCATAAAACATTTCTGAATCTGGTCCACATGGTCCTTCTTCTCCTGCTATCCACCAGTTATCACTTTTTCCATAAAAATATATTCTTTCTTCTGAAATTCCTACTTTTTTCCATGCTTCTGCAGATACAGTATCTCTTGGACAATCTTCATCTCCAGCAAAACATGTTACAGATAGTTTTTCAGCTGGAATTCCCAATTCTTTTGTTAAAAATTCATAACTCATTGCTATTGCTTCATCTTTAAAATAGTCTCCTAGTGACCAGTTTCCAAGCATTTCAAAATATGTCAAATGACGGTTATCACCAACTTCATCTATATCAACTGTTCTAACGCATTTTTGATAGTCACATAAGCGTGTTCCCGCTGGATGTGTTTCTCCTAATAAATATGGTACCAATGGTTGCATTCCTGCAGTATTAAATAATACTGATGGATCATTTTCTGGTATCAATGGTGCTGATGGTATTACACTATGATTATGATTTTTAAAAAAATCTAAAAATTTATTTCTAATTTCAATTGCTTTCACGCTTATATTCCTCCTAAAAAATTTTTACGTTGATATTATACCTTAAAATAGCAAAAAAATCAATATCTTGTGCTCATATCATTTGATTTTATAAATTATAATTTTTAAATGACATATTTATTTCATTTTGTACAATTCTAATATTTTTATAATTTTAAAATGAATATTTCATATAACGTATATTTTTCTTTTTTTTAGAAATAATAAAAATAAACATAATTAGAAAAAGGAGGAATACCATGAAAGCAACAGGAGTTGTAAGAAGAATAGATGATTTAGGAAGAGTTGTTATTCCAAAAGAAATAAGAAGAACTTTAAGAATAAAAGAAGGTGATCCTTTAGAAATTTTTACAGATAGAGAAGGACAAGTTATCTTAAAGAAATACTCACCAATTGGAGAATTATCTGAATTCGCTGTTGGTTATGCTGAAACCTTATCAAAAACTACTGGACATATTGCTTGTATAACTGATAAAGATAGTATTATTGCTGTTTCTGGTGGTTCTAAAAAAGAGTTTTTAGAAAAAGATATAAGTAAAGAATTAGAACAACTAATGGATGATAAAGAAGTTTACACAAGTAAAGATAATAGCGATATTTCAATTCCAATAACTAAGGATGATAATCAAGAAAGAAAATATAATTCTCAAGTAGTTTATCCTATTATTTCAAATGGAGATACAATTGGAACTGTAATTTTATTATCAAAAGAAGCTTCAACAAAAATGAATGAGACTGAAAAGAAAGTTGCTCAATCTGCAGCTACATTCTTAGGAAGTCAAATGGAAATATAAAAAACGTTGCTATAGCAACGTTTTTATATTTATGCTTCTTCAGCTTTTTTATCCTTTTTTTGTAGAACCCCTGTCTTATATTTATCTAAAATATATCCTAATTCTTTTGAAAAATCTTTCAACATAACAATTTTAATTGTTGTTTCTTTTTCTTTTACATAGTCGTCAATAATACGTTTAAATTGTTTTATATTTTTCATCTCAGGTTCAATAGCTTCCTTATTCTTTTCAACTCTATTAACCAACTTTTCTTTTATTAAAACAATATCTTCATTACTTGCACATGAAATTCTTTGGAATAATTGATATACATCATAGTATTTAAATATAGGTATATCCATAAACTCTTTATCAAATTTATCGTAGAATAATTCCATTTTCATTGGTATTGATTTAAATAAATCTTCTGCTTTTTCTTTATACATTTTATCTAATAATTGATTATTTAATGAATAGAAATATTTTAATACATCATCAATATCATCCTCAATTTCTTCCATAGCAACTTTTCCTAATTCTTCTTCTGGATTAGGACAATATTCAGATGTTAATGCAGCTAGATTCATTCCTGTATAGAAAGTGTTTTTCAATGTTTTTATATCATATTTTATTAAATTCTTTTTTGAAAAATAGCTAAAATATGCAAATAATTTTACAATATCTATTAACTTAATTTTACCTTCCTTAACATCATCTAAAGTCTCGTCAATTACCCTATCAAATTGATCATCAGATATTTTCCAATATTCTTCTGTTAATAGTCTTTTATATGATGGCAAATTTTCTGTATCAACTGTATTTTGTATTACATCCATATTATCTTTAAATATTCTCATATCAAATATTCTTGTACGTACGTAATATTCTATAAATTTAAAGAATCTATATTCTGCTTTAAAATTATAGTAATAGTTATTATCAAATTCTTTAATATAGAATTGTCTGTTATCTATTAGTATTCTTGATGAAACTAATATTGATTTATATTCTTCGTTATCTTTAATATTTATAAACTTTTCTTTTGTTACCTTACCTGCTTTAATTTCAAAAGAAACTGCTATTGTAAATATAAGCATTGTTTGCATTACTCTATTACTTGTATTTGGATAAGATTTACTTACCATTTCATAAATCTTTTTAAAATCATTTAATGCATGTTTCAAAATTCTTAAGTTTCTTGTTCCTGATTTATTAAATGTTGTAATAATTAAACCTGTATTTTCTCTTAAGAAACGTATCAATTCTGGATTATCTTCATAGCGCATTAAAATCCCATTGATAATATAATCGAATTTTGGTGCATATTCAAATGTTTCACCTATTAGTTTCTCTTTTATTCTTTCATAGTCATTAGCTTTATCAAATACATGCTCTATTTTATTTTGTATTTTTTCTACCATTGGTTTATTATTTGTATTTAACTCACCTTGTTTATCTAACAAATATGTTGCTATAAATGTTTTCATTTCTAAATTAGAACTTTTTAACTTTGTTGATAATTCCTTTTCATTACAAATAATTATTGTTTTTATATGATCATGTTCAACAAAATTGTTGATATATCCTAGAATATCAATAACATCAACATTTGCTCTCTCTAAATCATCAAAACATAAAACTTTATCATCTGTTGAGAAGAATTCACTATAGTCAACTCTGTCTCCATTTTGAGTTACCCCAAAAAAGTTTGCCATATCTATTCCTGTTTTTGCATATTCAGGTATAGTCGTTCTATCATTTGATGTCATATATTTTCTTAAATTTTTATCCATTAATTGTGTTGTTTCTATAAATATCTTTTTACTTATATCTTCCAAATTTGAAATACCATATAAGGACATATATATGGTTGTATAGCGCTTTCCATTTAATTGTAAAGACTCTATCTTTTTCCTTATCTTGTTATTCCAAAAATGAGTTTTTCCTGATCCCCACTCACCATTTAACATTACAGCATAATCTGTATAATCTGAACGAACATAATCTAATATGCTTTCAACTAATTCTTCCATTCTTTATTCCTTTCTTTTAATTTTAATCATCTTTAACAGTTATGTTTATTTGCCATTAAATTTGATTTTTTTCATTTGTTTATTTATAAAAATAAAAATCTTTATCATTTAAACTGGAATTATTTTATCATAAACTTTTTAAAAAATCTATTATTTTTTTACTCAATATTTTTTAACATTAATATCAATCCTTAGCAATCGTAAGAACACCAATTTTTTTAGGATTAGATTTTTTTAAAATTTTACTACACTCTCTTAGAGTACTTCCAGTTGTATATATATCATCTACTAATAATATTTTTTTATTCTTCAATTGATTAATATGAAAAATTTCATATGCACCTTTTATATTTTTTTCTCTATTGTCTTTATTTAATTTGCTTTGTTCAATTACATTTTTTGTTTTAAAAAGGCAATCGTCATTATATTTTATTTTAAAATTTTCTTTTAAAAGCTCTTTTGCTAATTTCTTTGCAATTAAAGAACTTTGATTATACCCTCTTTGTTTATATCTTTTCTTACTTATTGGTACTGGTATTATTGTATCATAATTTTTTAATAAATCTATAAATTCTATATTTTTTAACATAAATTTCACAAAGCTTTCATATAAATAAGACTTATTATTAAATTTATAATCAAGTATACAATTTCTTATAAAATCTTCATATCTAAAAAAATATATATGCTCATCAAATTCATCTTGTATATTTTTCTCAATATTAAAATCTTGTATCTTTTTCAATTTAATTTCACACTTTTTACATAATGATTTTTTGTCTAGCTTTCCACAAAATCCACAAACTTGTGGATAAATAGCATCTAAAAGTTTAACTCTTTTTCCTCCTTATTTATTTTT
>CANQQC010000038.1 GCA_947625925.1 uncultured Clostridia bacterium
TTATTATCTCCTTTAGTTTCATAGAAAAATTCTCCATTAGTATATTTTATATTTATTACTCTATGTGTTACTACAATATTATTATCTTCATCTAGATATGAAATAACATCTCCAACTTTTATTTTATCCTCATCTATTTTTTTAGTTATAATAATATTGTTTACAGGTATTTTAGGTTCCATACTTCCTGATACAATTATAAAAGGAGTATATCCCAAAAAATCGGGGATTCCATTGGTAGTAGTTTCAGATTTTATAATCAATGTAATATTTATTATAATAATCAAAACTGATATTAAAATGACTAAGATTTTTAAGCATAACTTTATTTTTTTAAACATTATTAAATCATCCTTTAGGTTTATTTTTTAATCTGTGTCCTTTAGTTTAGGTTTATGTATACTATATTTAACATCCTCTTTTGTATAGTATTCTGGTTTTATTCCAACTTTATCTCTCATATAGTCTAAAGTTAAAACAATTCCAATTGTTGATAAACAACCAATTACTATAAATGTATTTGCTGTCGTAGAAACACTAAGTAATACTGAACATATATATGTAACAAATGCTGTTGCTAAATTTGCCGTTAAATTTTTAAAAGCTGAAATTTTAGAACGTATTTTTTTGTTTGAAAAGTTGTTTAAATATCTAGATATCAATCCCATATATGGACCTTTTATGCTTTGTTGTACAAAGTATAGGAATGTAATTAAAATCATTGAAGACAATGATAGAGGATCTTTACCTATAAATCCTATTAAAATACATGAAAATGTTACTGGTAATGAAAGTACAATCAATGTTTTGTTTTTAAAACGTTTTTGTATTCTATCTTGATATCTTGCTAAAATTCCTGCTCCAATTTGTAATCCAGCAAAAATAAATCCAAACCATACTTCAGGTACCCTCATCTCTTTCAACATACTACTTCGTAGATTTACAATACCTAATAATACCCCTGTAAATATTGCATTAAATATAAATAAACATTTAACTCTTTTTGATTCTTTAAAAAACTTAAAGGAATCTTTTAATTGTCCAAAATATGTTTTTATTGGTGTTGGTTTAACTTTTTCATCAGGTATTGTTGTATGATTAAATTTTAAAGTTAATATAGTTGATGTTACACATGTTAAAAAGCATAATATCATTGGTATATATGGATTTATTACAAAAGTTATACCAGCTACAATAGATGAAAAAGCATCAAAGCAATAAAAGTTTGAATATGCTTTTGCTTCTATTTTTGAAAATAATTTTCCTCTTTTTATATATGGTGGAAGCGATTCATAAAGTATATTTGTTTCACACAAACCTTTTATAGAATATCCTAAAGCATAGAAAAATTGAATTATCAATAATTGATAAAAATGTGTCATAAAAATCATTGCAAAAATTGTTATAGAATATAGTAAATTACCAATTATTAGTGAATTTCTTTTTCCTAATCTATCAACTAAACATGTAAGAGGTATTTGCCAAAAAGTGTTAGATAATGTATAAAAGGCATCAGCAAATAAAGCTTGTGAAGCTGTAAAACCTTTTACTTGTGTTAAAAACAAGAATATTATTGGATAATAAAACAATAAATCCCAAGATATCATCCTATAAAAAGGAAACATCCTAACATTTTTCTTTCTTTGTTTTATTGTCTTCCTTTTTTTTCTAACATGCTCTTTTCCTTTGTCCATATTTTCCTCTCTTTTATCTATTGTATAACTATTAGTATTATTATAATAACAAAATATATGTCTAAATACAACAAAAAAATTGATAAAATTTATTTTTCTACATAAAATATTATAAAAATATATTTTATGGAGTTATATAATGAATCAAATTTTATATGTAAAAAATAATAAAAACAATAATTCAATTAACATTAAGAAAAAGAAATTTGTATTTAAAACTCAATTTCTTTTTTCTGTTATATTATTTTTTACAATAATTTTAATATATATTTTTGTTAAATATAATAATGAACAATCATATGATAACTATACTTCTCAAATATCAAATAATTATCAAGTCTATCGATTATATTCAAATAAATCAAATAAAATCGAATTTACTGAAGCTTCAGTTATTGGAAGTATTGATATTCCAAAAATAGATATCTCCTACCCTATTATTTCAAATCTTAATGAAAAACTTTTAAAAATATCACCTTGTCGTTTTTATGGAGATATTTCAGATAAAAGTAATCTTTGTATCGCTGGTCATAATTATGATAATGATAAGTTTTTTAGTAAAATTCATTATTTAAGAATGAATGATCAAATTATTATAACTGATAACAATAATAAAAAATATAGATATACAGTATTTAATAATTATGAAGTTGATACATCTGATTTATCTCCAATTTATAAAAAGACAAATGTATACACAAAAGAGTTAACATTGGTTACTTGCAATAATATAAATAATAAGAGAATTATTATAAAGGCTGGTATTTTATAAATTATTTTCTATATATTTCCAAGAGTCTCTACACATATCTTCCAAGTTCTTTTTAGCTTCCCAACCAAGTTCTTTTTTAGCTTTTTTAGCATCAGAGTAAGCCTTAGCAATATCTCCAGGTCTTCTTTGAGTTATTTTATATGGAACTTTTTTACCTGTTGATTTTTCAAATGCATTAACTATATCTAAAACACTATACCCTATTCCTGTTCCAAGGTTATATACAAATATACCCTTTTCTTCCTTATCTAATTTGTTTAAAGCTGAAATGTGACCTTTTGCTAAATCTACTACATGTATATAATCTCTAACACCTGTTCCGTCGTGAGTATCATAATCATTTCCAAACACAGAAAGTTCTTTTAATTCACCACTAGCTACTCTAACTATATATGGCATTAAATTATTTGGAATTCCTTGTGGCTCTTCTCCAATAAGTCCACTTTCATGTGCTCCAACAGGATTAAAGTATCTTAATATACATATATCCCAAGAGTTATCTGATATATATAAATCTTGTAAAATTTTTTCTATAAACAATTTTGTATTCCCATAAGGATTTGTTGTTCCACCTATTTTACAATCTTCTGTTAAAGGTACTACTTCTGGATCACCATATACTGTTGCAGATGAACTGAAAATAAATTTCTTACATCCATACTTTTTCATAGTTTGTAATAAAACTAAACATCCAGAAATATTGTTTGAATAATATTCAAGTGGTTTTTGAACAGATTCTCCAACAGCTTTATATCCTGCAAAATTTATTACAGCATCTATTTCATTTTCTTCAAATACTTTCTCTAAGTCTTCTCTATTTGAATAATCTATCTCATAAAATTTAAAATCTTTATTAGTTATTTTTTTTATTCTTTCTAATACTTCTGGTTTACTATTTGCAAAATTATCTATTATTACAACTTCTCTTCCTGAATTTAATAATTCTACAACTGTATGACTACCAATATATCCTGTTCCACCTGTTACTAATATTTTTTTCATAGTTTCTCCTTTTTACATCTTTGTAACTTTCATTCCATCTTTAGTGTCTTTTATATTATATCCTTTTTTAATTATAATATCTCTTAATTCGTCTGATTTTGCCCAATCTTTATTTTGTCTAGCTATTTTTCTTTGATCTATAAGTTCTTGTATTTCAGATGGTATCACTTGAGCTTCTGGTTTATAATTTTTTAAATCAAAACCTAACACTTCATCAAATTTTAAAATTAAATTTGCCAATTTTTTTGATTTAGCAGTATTTTTTATAATATCCCAAACTACACTCATTGCAACTGGCATATTTAAATCATCATTTATAGCCTCAAGAAATTTATTTTCATATTGTTCTATAACATCATCATCTATATCATTTGTTCCATCTAAATGTTTAAGATATCCTTCTCTTAAACGATTAAGTGCAATTTTAGCTGAATCCATCGCTTCAAATGTAAAATTAAGTTTCTTTCTATATAATGATGAAAAATTAAACATCTTGTATACATAAGGTTCATATCCTCTTTCTTTCAAATCACTTAGAGTATATAGATTCCTTAAACTTTTAGACATTTTTTTACCATCAACTTGAAGGAATTCATTATGTATCCAGTAGTGTGCTGGATTCTTTCCACAATAACCTTTACCTTGAGCTATTTCATTTTCATGATGTACTGGTATATGATCTACTCCTCCTGTATGAATATCAAATTCATCTCCAAGATATTTGTTTCCCATTGCTGAACATTCAAGATGCCAACCTGGATAACATTTACCCCAAAATGTATCCCATTTCATTAAATGATTTTCCGGAGCTTTTATCCATATTGCAAAATCATTAGGATGCTTTTTATTAGGGTCTACTGCTATCCTTGCTTCTGTATCTTTCTCATCAACATCTTTATTTGACAAAACTCCATACTTATCTAATTTTGATGTATCAAAATATATTGTATCTTCAGTTTCATAAGCATATCCATTAGCAATTATTCTTTTAACATATTTTTCCATACAATCAATATGTTTAGTTGCTCTTGCAATAATTTCTGGCATATCAATATTTAACTTATTCATATCTTCCATAAATTTTTCTGTATAAAAATCTGCAATAGCAAATGGATCTTTATGCTCTAATCTGGCAGCTTTCATCATCTTATCTTCGCCTTCATCAGCATCTGAAACTAAATGTCCAACATCTGTAATATTCATTACATGTTTTATTTTATATCCATTATATTTTAATACTCTACGCAAACAATCCATAAACAAGTAAGATCTTAAATTTCCTATGTGAGCAAAATAATATACTGTTGGTCCACATGAATACATTCTTACTTCTTTGTCTTTAATTGGTTTAAAAACTTCTTTTTGTTTTGATAAAGTATTATAAATTGATAATTCCAATGGTTACCTCCTATAAATTTAAGTGAGCGACAATTTTTAATTGTCTCTCAACTTATATTATTATTAATCATCTGATGTAGATGGTTTTGTCTTATCATTTCCACTAGGTTTCTTATCATCTGTCTGTGTTGTATTTTTTGAGCTAGTATTAGTTGTTGTGTTTTTTGAACTAGAATTAGTTGTTGTATTTCTTGAGCTAGTATTTGCTGTATTTTTTGAATTAGTATTTGTATCTGGTTTGTTTGTTGGTTTTTCATCTTCAGGAGCCTTATGAATATCACAAATTCCTGTTATTCTTGTTCCTGAAGCTCTACCTCCTAATGGTTTCCATAATTTTAATTGTTCTTTCTGTATTACAGTTCCAAAATAGTTAGTTCTTGTATCAGGACAATATTCAGTTGCAACTAAATTAGATTCGTTACATATTTTTTGAGAACCATGTCCTTGACATCTTTGTGGTAAATTATCTGGTGTAAACAATTCAGAATAAGAGTTTCCGCAACCAGATGAAGCTAAGCATCCTGAAGCTCTACATGCAGTTTCTCTTACTATACCTGATGGCATTTGAAATGTTGCATTTGGTAAATCTGTATGAATATCTGTCATAACTGCATCCCAAATTAGTCCTGCTGGATTTGAAGAATAAAATACTTCTTCGTTTACATCATATCCATACCAACATGCTGCTGAATAATATGGAGTGAACCCACATAACCATCTATCAAAGTCATCATCAGTTGTTCCTGTTTTTGCTGCAACATCCATTCCAGGAATTGCACAATATGTTGCAGTACCCCCTGCACCTTTTACAGGCTCTTGTAATATTGTTGCAGTTATATAAGCATTTTGTTCTGAAATTGCTCTTGTTGTTTCTTGTTTTGGTGTTAAAACAACATTTCCATTCATATCTTCAACTTTAGTATAGAATGTTGGAGTTATATGAACACCACCATTTGCAATAGTTCCATAAGCAGATGCCATTTCTAATGGACTAACTCCATTTTTCATACCACCTATTGCTAATGATAAAATATTATCTTCATCATCTTTTAATGATGTTATTCCCAATTTCTTTAAATATTCTAATGATTTTTCTGGTGTTAATTCTGCTAAGATTTTTAAAGCTGGTATATTTTGAGATGTCTCTATAAATTGTCTAATATTTATAACACCTCTAAATTTGTTATAATCTTTAGGTGTATATCCTCCACCAAAGTCTGTTGCTGAGTCATCATATACTGTTGCAGCTGTAATTAGTTTTTCTTCTAATGCTGGTGCAACAGCTGCTAATGGTTTCATTGAAGATCCTGTTTGTCTAGTCATTTGAGTAGCTCTATTCCATCCTCTTGCTTCTGTCTTTTCTCCAAGTCCACCTGCTACACCTAGAACATAACCTGTCCTATAATCTACTACAGCCATTCCAGATTGAGAATGATCATTTAATAAAACTCCATCTTTTCTCTTTTGTCCTGAAATAATATATTTATCTTTCTTATATTCTTCTTCTAATCTACTTTGAATTGAATTATTAACTGTAGAATAAATTTTTAATCCACTACCATAGACATAGTTTTCTGCTAATTCTTTAGAAATTCCTCTTTCTTCCATTATTTGTTCTACAATTTGAGTTATTGTAGCATCAACATGGTAAGAGTAAATATTGTTTGAATTTATTTGTCCTTGTTGGAATTGTAATCCTGCATCAACTTTTGCAACCGCAGCATTATATTCATCTTCATTTTCTATAAATCCAAGTTCTTTCATTTTATTAAGAACTGTATTAGTTTTATTTTTTATCTTTTCGCTATTATCTACTGATGGATCGTATGGATTATAGCTACTTGGAGAACTATTTATTCCAGCTAAAAATGCGCATTCAGCTAAATCTAACTCTTTTGCAGGTTTTGCAAAATAATATTGAGATCCAAGTTCCACTCCATGTAAGTTATTTCCTCCTACATAAAGAATGTTTAAATATAATTCAAGTATTTGTTGTTTAGAAATCATACGTTCAACTTGATATGCTTTTGCCCACTCTTTAACTTTTCTCATTATTCCAGCAAAACCATTTCTCTCATCATCTTTTGTTATATTTTTTACTAACTGTTGAGTTATTGTACTTCCACCATATGATGAATTACCTTTAATTGTACTTAATATTGCACCTGCTGTTCTTTTAAAATCAACTCCACTATGATTATAGAAACGTTCATCTTCTATTGCCACATATGCTTTAGGTAAATAATCAGCCATTTCTTCTAAATTTACAATTTTTCTTTTTTCATCACCACTTAAATCTACTATCTTGTTTCCTTGTTGATCAACAATCACTGAATCTGCAGCAGCAATTGTTAATTCTTCTTTCGAAATTTCAAAATCATCGCCAAAAAGTCCAAAAAATGTTCCTGCAATAATTCCTGCACCAACTACACAAAGTAATAAAAATATAATTATAAATATTTTTATTGCAGTCATTAACTTCGGATGTTTACTATTTTTTTTGTTCTTTTTTCTTTTACCTTTTTTTGTTTTATTTGAAGTGTTACTTCTTTTACTTGCAAGTTCTCTTTCTCTTTCAGCTTGTCTTTTCATATTTCTTATAGCTTTTGGTTCATCTGAATCTATATTTCTTCTATTTTGACTAGAGCGAGAACGACCATTATTTGCTTCTTTTTTTCCTCTATAACTTTTACTTGGCATAATAATACCCTCCTTGGCAATTTGCTAAAAATTGACAGATTTATTATATTATATTTTTGTAAAAAAAGAAAGGTTTTTAGTATAAATTTTCAAAATATATTATTCCCTAACAAATACTTAATTTTCACTCCATCATCTCTTATTTTATTTCTCAAATTAGTAAAATTTTGTTGTTTATATAACTGTGCTTCATATATATCTTTTGTATATGTACTTTTTATTAGTTCTTTATTAAAGTTTACTATTTCATCTAGTTTATCTTTTTTTAATTTAATTTCATAATCATATATATTTGTTCCATTAAATCTTTTCTTATGAATTCTTATTTTATTATTAAAGTTTATAATATTTGCATCTTCATAAATAGAAAATTTATTTATTGTTTCTTCAGGAAAATCAAAATTTAATATTATATTTGTTCTTAAAAGGCTTTTCCTTTTATTATTTGAAATAGCTATAACTATACCTTCTTTTTCATACAATTCATTTTGAATTATTTTTAATTTTGATATATGTCTTGATATAATAGTAACATTTTTATATTTTCTAACAATATCATAAATGATTCCCTTTAGATTACTAATGTCATTTGCTAATATCGCAATTTTTAATTCTTTTTTTTCAATATTTCTTTTCTTTATGATGTATTCTAAAACATCTGACGCTAAGAGAGTAAATAAATATTTTCCATCAACAATATCATAATTTTTACTATATAAATAATTCTTATATTCATCTTCTTGTTTTAAATTTTTACTTAATACTATTTTTTTGCTATTTGTTTTATCCAGTAAATATATAGTTTTCTTTGCAACTTTTTTAAGTATTCTTTCTTTTTTCTTTCCTTTTAAATTTTGAATTTTTGCAACTTCTATTAAATTATCATTTAATTCAATAATGTTAAATAATTTTATAAAAAACTGATATATTTTTCCAGGCTTGTCATTTTCTTTAATATAATACATAAAAATCACCTCTATACTTTTCTTTTAAAGTATATGGGTGATTTTTTTATTTTATGATTATATAACTATATCTCTTTTTAAAAGTAAGTTTTTTATTGTTCCTGTCCCTATAAATTCATTTTTGAAATATATTCTATAAACATCATCTTTTTTATTATTCATAGTTAATCTTACTCCATTTAGAAACAATCTATATTTTTTCTCATCCAATTCTATAATTTCTTTATTATTAAATATATTTTCAATTGTAATAAAGGATTTCTTTAAGTCTTGTATTTTATTTTCTTCTAGTTGTTCGATATTAATTGCATCTTCTATTTTAAAACTTCCTACTTCTAGTCTTTTTAATTCTTTCATAAACCCTAATGTATCTAGTTGTTTTGCTATATCTTCACAAAGACTTCTAATATATGTACCTTTTGAACAACTAACTTTAAATTCAATTTGTTTTTCTTTTATTCCGATTAACCAAATATTATATATCTCAATATTCCTTGGTTTAATATCAATATGAATGCCTTTTCTTGCATATTCATAAAGTTTTTTTCCTTTTACTTTTATTGCTGAATACATAGGCGGTATTTGTTCTTGTTTTCCAATAAATTTTTTTAAAACTTTTTCTACATTGTTTTTTTCTATCTTTTTAATATCAACATCTACCTCTTCTATTATTTCACCTTCTGCATCAGCTGTACTAGTTTTTTTACCTAATTCTAATACCACTTGATATGTTTTATCGTGGTTTATTAAATACTTAGAGCACATGGTTCCTTTTCCAATTAAAAGTGGCAACACTCCTGTTGCCATAGGGTCAAGTGTTCCTGTATGTCCCACTTTTTTATTATATATTTTTTTTACTCTACTAACAATATCATGTGATGTACATCCTTTAGGTTTATTTACTATGATAATTCCATCCATTATATATTATACCTCTTTATTTTATTGAAATGCTTTTTTTGTTTCTTTTATAATTTTTTCTTTTACTTTTTCTACATCTCCCTTTATTAGGCAACCGGCGGCTCTTA
This sequence comes from uncultured Clostridia bacterium, assembly GCA_947625925.1. Classification (GTDB taxonomy): domain Bacteria; phylum Bacillota; class Clostridia; order TANB77; family CAG-508; genus CAG-269. Next base: position 9,560 of record CANQQC010000038.1, read on the forward strand.
TATGTCCACCTCCACCAAATAAATAACAAATATCTGAAACATTTATATTGTTTTTAGAACGCATTGATACTTTATAGTATTCTTCATCATCTCTTTGTCTAATAAATACTGAGACTTCAACTCCTTCAATACTCCTAGCAATTTCTACTAATCCTTCATGATCACCTGGCTCTGCATTTGTCTCTATTTCATCTTGTTTTGTTATGTATGTAAAAGCAATTTTTCCATCCTCTAAAAATTCCATTCTTTCAGAAACTCTTTTAGACAATTCAAAATTAGCTCTTGTTCTTGTTTCTAAAACTTTTGAATAAAGTGTTGATACATCTACACCTTTACGTAATAATTCTGCAGCAAATTCAAATGTTTCTGGTGTAATTCCTTGATGTTTAAATCCACCTGTATCAGTTATAATACCAGTCAATAGAGTTGTTCCTAATTCTTGTGTTATTTCTACATTATAGTATTGTAATATAGAAACTAAAATTTGCGCACATGCTGGTGCAGCAGAATCAACGTAGTTTATATCTCCATACATATCATTAGATTCGTGGTGATCAATTACTATTGTTTCTTTGGCATTTTCAAAATATTCTTTTCCAACTAATCTTTTTAGATTAGCACAATCTACTGAAATAGCTAAATCAAATTCTTCATCATCTAATTTATTTTTTATTTCACTAGCTCCCGGTAAAAAGTTAAATAATCTTGAATATTCAGGTATATACATTTTTGCCTCTTTACCTATTTGTTTTAGTGCTAAGTATACTGAAAGAGTGCTACCTATAGCATCTCCATCTGGAGATTCATGTGTAAATATTGCAATATTTTGTGCTTCTTTTATTTTTTCCGAAATATCTGTTAAAGTCTTGTTTTCTTCTACATCTTTTTCTTTATTATTTTTTAAAAATTTATTTAAATCTATTGGTTTAATTATTTTCATCTTTATCACCATTTTCCTTTTTTGGCATTATTTCTTCTAAAATACTATCAATTCTTGCTCCATATTCAAGAGAATCATCTAATTCAAATATTAGTTCAGGGGTATTTCTTAAATTTATTTTTCTAGCAAGTTCTGAACGTATAAATCCAGAAGATTTTTTTAATCCTGCTAATGTATCTTTTATATTTTTTGAATTTAATATACTAACATAGATTTTAGCATATTTAAGGTCTGTGGTTACTTTAACTTTAGTAACACTAATTAAACCTGTTACATTTGGATTTTTTAATTTTTGATCAATAATATAACTTAACTCTTTTTTATATTCTTCATTTATACGACCAAATCTAGCATTGTTTTTATCTGCCATAATATTTCACGCATCCTTTCTTTAGAATTTAACGTTTGATTTCTTCCATAACATATACTTCAATTATGTCTCCTTCTTTTATATCGTTATAATTTTCGATTTGCATACCACATTCAAATCCTTTTGAAACTTCTCTAGCATCATCTTTAAAACGTTTTAAAGTAGCTAGTTTTCCTTCATGTATAACAACATTTTCACGTATTATTCTAACTCCAGCATTTCTTTCAACTTTACCAGTTAAAACATATGCACCTGCAATTGTTC
>CANQQC010000039.1 GCA_947625925.1 uncultured Clostridia bacterium
AAATTATCTAATTCATAACTTTTTAATAAAGAGTTTTCTGGCAACTCTTGATATTTTTTTATTGTTATTTGTACATACTCTTGTAAATTTGAAATTAACTCTTTAAAACTATCTATTATCACAGGTGCTATAGATTGTATAACTACAGTAATTATTATAAATAATAATCCATATACTGTAATTAAACTTAATGCTCTTGCTTTATTTTTTATAAATTTTATTTTACTTTTTTGATATTTTTTTTCAAATTTTCTGCATGGTAAATATAATACATATGCAATAAATACTCCTGCAATAATAGGACTTAGCGCTTTAAAGAAAACTCCTATTGCTTCTGTAACATTAGGTAACTGGTCTAAAACTTTATATATTACAATTAATACTGTTCCAATACTTAACCAATAGAACCATTTTTTTCCGTGGTTTTTTAATTCTTCCATATTTTTCTCCTTTAATTTATTTTATTTAATAGATATATCTAATTCAACTGGACAATGATCACTTCCTAAAATATCAGAGTGTATTTTAGCTTCTTCAATCTTTTTCTCTATTGTTTTTGAAGTTATAAAGTAATCAATTCTCCATCCAACATTTTTCTCTCTTGCATGGAACATATATGACCACCAACTATATATATTCTCCTTATCTGGATATAAAAATCTAAAAGAATCTGTAAATCCAGAATCTAAAAGTTTAGTCATTTTTTCTCTTTCTTCATCAGTAAATCCAGCGTTTTTTCTATTAGTTTTAGGATTTTTTAAATCTATCTCTTCATGAGCAACATTTAAATCTCCACACATTATTACTGGCTTAGTTTTATTAAGTTCTAATAAATAATTTCTTATTTCATCTTCCCAAATCATTCTATAGTCTAATCTTTCTAATCCTCGTTTTGAATTTGGTGTATATATATTTACCAAATAGAATTCTTCAAACTCAAGTGTTAAAACTCTTCCTTCTTTATCATGCTCTTCTTTGCCTATTCCTTTTGTTACATTTATTGGTTCAATTTTTGTAAATATTGCTGTTCCTGAATAACCTTTCTTCTGAGCACTATTCCAATAACTCTTATATCCTTCGAACTCCAATTCTACTTGACCTTCTTGACATTTTGTCTCTTGTATACAAAAAATATCTGCATTTAACTTTTTAAAGCTTTCTTCAAATCCTTTTGTTAGACATGCTCTTATTCCATTTACGTTCCATGATATTAATTTCATATTATTTTCCTTTCAAATTCCATATGTATTTATTTTACTATATTTTTTAAGTAATATCAAGAAAAGCGGTTAATCTAACCGCTTTTTATTATATTTTTATATTTATTTTACTACACTTACAGGAAGATATCTAACTCCCCATTTCAAAGCTGATGAATGTGAATCTACATATATATCTATTCTATTTCCTTGTATAGCTCCACCTCTATCTTCTACAGTATATATTTTTCCACCTATATTTAGCTTTGTTCCAAAAGCAAAATTTCCTGGTGCTGCAACAGTTCTACCTGCTGTAGCTCTTGTTCCTGAAGCTGTTCTTCCTGTAGCTTTTCCACAGCATCTACTACATGAACAATATGCTGTAACTTTATATGTTACTGCTCCTGTAGTCGCTTGTGCTGCAATAGCAGAAGTTCTTGGCATAGAACCTGCTCTTGATGTTGCATTTTTAGTAATTTGTACAATTTTATTTTTAGGCTCTTTTATAACTTCTTCTGAAATAACTGTTCTTTCAATTTCTTCTTCATTTTGAAATTTAACTTTATATGTTATTTGTTTAATTCCTTCTTCTCCTTCTTGAAGAACTTTACTTGTTGTATCTTCTGTATCTTCAGTTGCATTCTTTGTAACTGTTTCAAAAGGAATTGGTTGTTGCTCAGTTATAATTTTTTCAGTAATTGGTGTGTAATTTTCTAAAAGTTCATCTATTGAAGCCTGTGTTCCCTCTTCTGAAACTTTGGCAATTTGTACTTCTTGAGCAGATTTATTTGTTATTTTTATTGTTGTTCCTGGTATTATTTCTTCATTCAAATCTGGTGATACTTTTTCATCTTCTTTTAAAACTATATTGTTTTCCTCTAAGATGTCTTCTACTTTTTTACTTTTTGTTAAAGCTGTAAGTTCGTATCCATTTTGTAACTGTATTTTCACATCTTCAACTTGAAAATTTGTTGCTAATACTCCTATTCCTGATAGTAGGATTATTACAAGTACTAGTCCAAGTATCTTACGAATGTAATTAGAAGTTCTCACTCTCTTTTTCATACATACCTCCTCTTTAGCACTACAGTTGTATTATACTTTATCTTACTATTTTTGTCAAATATTACTAATTGTCCAAAAACCTTTATTTTTAAGGGTTTCTATTTTATTATATTCTCTAAGAAGTAGATATATGCTTAATTTTTCCATTTTTTTAATTTTTTTGAATTTTATTTTAATATATTGAATAAAAATAACTAATATGATATTATTAGATTAGTAAAATCCAAAGGAGGAATTGAAAAATGTCAATTACTTTAATTATATTAGCTATTATTGTTGTAGTTGTTATTTTTGTAATTTCAATATATAATGGCTTAGTTAAATCAAAACTAAAAGTAGATAATGCATGGAGTCAAATTGATGTTCAATTACAAAGAAGATTTGATTTAATACCAAATTTTATCGAAACAGTTAAAGGATATATGCAACATGAGAAAGAAGTTATTACAAAAGTTACAGAACTAAGAACTTCATGGGTAGGTGCTCAAACTGTCTCTGAAAAAGCTCAATTAGATGGAGAATTATCAACAGCTTTAAAAACAATTATGGCTGTATCAGAAAATTATCCAGATTTAAAAGCTAGTCAAAATTTTTCAGAATTATCTGAAGAATTAAGAAATACAGAAAACAAAATATCTTTTTCAAGACAATTCTATAATGACAGTGTTACAATGTATAACGAAAAATTACAAATGTTCCCTTCTAATATAATTGCTGGAATGTTTAATTTTAAGCCTCGTGATTTATTTACTGCTGAAAATGATGAAGTTAAAAAGAATGTAAAAGTAGATTTTGGAAAAGACGCATAAATATAATAATTTTTAAAGATTAGGGATATATTTATATTGTTCTCTAGTCTTTTTATATAAGGAAAGGATGACCCTAATGTTTAAAAATCAAAGAAAAAATAAATTTGAATCTGGTGTAATAATTTCAATTTTTATTCTTATAATTACTTTAATAGTATATTATATTTGTCACGCTTTTAATTTTGGAGAATTTTCAATTGTTATTGCACTCATCTTCTCTATTGCAACCGCTTGGGGTTCTTATTACTATAGTGATAAGATTGTTTTAAGCATGTCTAATGCACGTAAAGCAACAAAAGAAGAAGATTTAAAACTTGTAAATATATTAGACGCTTTAATGGTAACAGCAAACCTACCTGTAAAACCAAAACTTTATGTTGTAGATGATATACAACCTAATGCATTTGCAACTGGTAGAAATCCCGAAAATGCTGTTATATGCGTTACAACAGGTCTATTAGAAAAATTAGATTATTATGAGCTAGAAGGTGTCATAGCTCATGAAATAAGTCATATTAAAAATTATGACATAAGACTTTCTGCTGTTGTATCAGTTATGGTTGGATTTATTGTTATGATATCTGATATGATATCACGTACTTTGTTTTGGAGTGGTGGTCGTAGTAAAGATAATGATAATAATGGTAATTCATTTTTAATGATAATTGGTCTTATTTGTATTATTTTATCTCCAATCTTTGGTTCTCTAATGCAATTAGCCTTATCAAGAAAAAGAGAGTTTCTTGCAGATGCTACTGCTATTGAATTAACCCGTAATCCAGACGGTCTAATCTCTGCATTATTAAAACTAGATTCTGATGAAAATCAGCTGGAAACAGCAAATTCAGCAACAGCAAACATGTATATTGTTAATCCTTTTAAGTCAAATACTGATGAAGGAAAGAAAAAAAGTTCAAGCATTTGGTCTACTCATCCAAGTATTGAAGATAGAGTACAAGCTTTAAGAAATATAAAATAAAAATAATCCTACTATTTAAATAATAGTAGGATCTTTTTAATTTCCTATAACAATTGCATATGCTGTTGCATATGCTTTGCAATGAGACAGGCTAATATCAATTTGCTCAATTTTATCAACTCTTTTATATAACCTAACTTCAGGCTTTCCTTCTTTAGTATCTATAATTTCTATATCTTTCCATTCTATTTCATATTTATTTTTTAAATATGTAGATATCGCTTTAAATATAGCTTCTTTTCCAGCAAATCTGGCAGCATAATGTTGATATTTTTGTATTTTTTTACTTTCACAATATTCTATTTCTTTAATTGTAAATACCCTATTTAAAAAACTTTCCCCTATCATTTCGACATTTTCTTTTATTCTATCTATTTCTATAATATCTGTACCACACGTTATTTTCATATTTTACTCCTTTATTTTATATATTTTTTTTGCATTTATATATGTTTGGTTTCCAACTTCATCTACAGTAATTCCTTTTACTTCAGCTATTTTTTGAGCAATATATTTTACTTTTCTTGGATCATTTCTTTTTCCTCTTTCTGGCTCTGGTGATAAATATGGACTATCTGTTTCAATTAGCATTCTGTCTAATGGAACCATGTTTATTATCTCATTAGCATTTTTTGCATTCTTAAATGTTACAGGACCTGCAAAAGATATATAGAATCCAAGTTTTAATCCTTGTTTTACTAATTCCCTATTATGTGGACAACAATGAAATATTCCTTTGTTTATTACAGTATTTTGTTTTAATATTTCTAACGTATCATTTATAGCCTCTCTTGTATGAATTGTAATTGGCAAATCATATTTATTTGCAATTTCTATTTGCTTTATAAATGCCTGTTTTTGTATCTCTTTGTTTTCTTTATTCCAATAATAATCTAAACCTATTTCTCCAATAGCTAAAAATCTTTTAGAATCTATATTTGTTTTAACTAATTTTTCCATTTCATCTAGTTCTTTCCACAACTTATCTTCTTTTTGTGGAATGTCATTCGGAGAAATACCTATTGTTGCATATATGTCATAATTATTTGCTAATTCTATAGCCTTTTTTGAAGATTGTAAACTATATCCAACAGTAACAAATTTAGCCCCATTTTCTTTAATGCAGTCATTTATTACTTGTTTTCTATCTTCATTAAATTTGCTATCATCTAGATGAGCATGTGAGTCAAAAAATGGCATTTATTATCCTCCTTTTTTCTAAATAAACTAAAATGTTGATATATATTATATCAACATTTTTATTTTATTTAATTAACATTATAAAGTTGAGTATGTTAAAAATCAATGTTGCAAGTAATATAAATGTAATTATATTTATTCTCTTAGCATTTTTTTCAACTTTCATTTCTTTATATAAAATATCATATTTATTTTTCATTCTATTATATAAACTTACAATTTCAAATGCTTCTTTAAATTTATGATTTAAAATGTTTCCAGATTCATCCTCTGTTACTTCTTGTATCCATAAATGTTGGGTAAAGTATACAAATCTTTTTCTTGTTTCTTTTATCTCTTTTGGCTTTGTAGCACTCTTAAATTCATAGTTTATTTTTTTCAAATACATTCTTTTATATAAATTCAATATATATGTATAAAAATATTGGTTTTCATAATCTTCTGGTAAAATTGTATAGTTATTCATTTCAATATTTGAAGTAAACAATGTTGTTGCTGTTTTTGAGATTCCAAGTTTTGCATATTTCCAATTAGATATTGTGGAACCTTCTTTTTTTATGTTACTATTATCATCTGCTGATAATACTTTAGCAAATTTTATATAATTATTTTTTATTGAATCAAAACTATTATCTTGATTCCACATGTGTCCATCAATACAAACATATGAATATGTTAGAAATCTTTCACTATCAATACCTACTTTTAATGTTTCAAGACTTGAACCTGTTAAATCTTTTATTAATTCTATTAAGCTATTTATTCCGTTAAAGTTTTCAACATGTAATTTAATATTATCACAATTATTTAAACCATCTTCTTGATTTATATCTCTAAATTTATAGTTGAAATTTAATACATCAGAAAAGTCATTGCTATTTTCTATATTTGTTTTAATTGCTAAGAAACAAATTCCTGTATTAAAACAAATCAATTCCATTTTTTGTACTTTGAAAAATATTCCTGTTTTATCTTCTGTATTGTTCATTTCTTCTTCAAAATCATATTCAAATATTGTACATGGTATTTGTGACATCATTGCCGATCTTGTTTCAATAGGCAATTCTTCAAGTTTTTTTGCCTTGCTATGTGGCATACTAAAACTTGAGAATAAAAATTCTCTAACTTTTGGTGAAAAATATTTATATAAATGAAAGTCTTTTTCCTTTTGGAATGTCTTTAATTTCACCCTTTTGTTTCTTAATAATTTTAAAATATACTTTTGATATTTGTTTTCCTTTATTATAAAAGGTTGTACAAAATATGTGTATTGATAATTTGTCTTTAGTTCCATTTTTTCCTCCCTATTCTTGACAATAATAATTCATATTAAGGTCAATTCCTTTGTGCCATTTACCTACAAAATCAACTTGTAAATATTCATCCAAATTGTAAATTGTTTCTACTACTAGGTTTCCTTTGCTATCTATGCTACCCCATTTTCCGTCTTTCTTAACTGCCGAATATCCTTGTGCATTTTGTTCAGTAGCATCATCATATTGATAATCTACTACTACTTTTCCTTTTTCATCTACATAACCATATTTTCCATCTTGCTTACTAAGGAATAAAGTATTTAATGTTAAAAATGTTGATGCTGGTTTTTCTTCAAATTCGAAATTATAGTATTTGTATTCGTCTCCAACTCTCATTTTTATATAATCTTTTTCAGTATCTATATCTAATAATATTCCTGATATCTTTTCTTCATAATTGTTATTTAATATCTTAGCATTATATTGTTCATCTTCTATTATATAGATATCTGCTTCTTTATTATATGTAATAGTATTATTTTCAAAAGGTACAATTTCTGTTTTTTCAGAATCTATAATACCACATATATCACCTTGTTTTGCAATATATATTCCTGGTTTTGCTTCTGTTAAATCATCATATTGTGCATCTAATTTTACATTACCTTCCAAATCCATTAAACCATATTTTCCATCTTTTTCAAATATTATTCCTGCATTTTCTGTGTCCATTTCAGAAATAGATTTAATGTTGTTAAAACCTGTTGTTACTACGCTTTCTCCATCTTTGTTTATTACTTTCTTTTCTCCGCCTTCTGTTACAACATATAAATTACTTCCATGAACTTTTTCTATTGAATCGTACTTTGCTTCAATTACAGTTTGATCTAGATAATCAACAATTCCATATTTTCCGTCTTCTGTTTTTACAATATAACCCTCTTTATTATCTTTTCCAAAAGCTGTTATTTCTAAATATTTAGTATCTAAAATTTGTTTTCCTTCACTATCTAAAACCCCATATTTTCCATATTTATTAACTTTTATAGCATTTTTTATTCCTTCTACAACTGTAATTTCATCATATTCAGTTGGAGCTATTTCTTTTCCATCTAAGTTTATTAAACCATATTTCTCATTTTTCTCAACTCTAATTGCATTATCATCATACCATATGTTTTGATTTTCATCATTATTTGATATAGCTTCTATTTGATCATATTGAGTAAAAATTTCTTCATTTTTGCTATTTAATGCCTTTGTCTTATATGAATTTGTATTATAGTCAACATCATAAGTACATAAGAAAACATCTTTCTTATTATTTGGTATAATTATTAACTCTTGATATGATGGATTTATTACTGACTCACCTTTTGAATCTATAACTCCCCATTTATCATTTTCAAAACAAGTAAAATATGATGTACTTGATATTTTTCCATCATCTTTTCCTTTGACTAATAAGTTTTTTATGATTAGTACAATCATAATTATAACGATAATAGCTATAAGAATTGCTACAACTTTTTTTAGATTAAGTTTTTCTACATTGCCTGAATCAAATCTTCTTCCCCTACTCATATTATTCTCCTTTTTTTAATCTACATACTATTACACTTAAATCATCTTGTATTCTTCCAAAGTTATTATCAATTGCTTCTGCTAATATTAAATCAGCTATTTTTCTTGTGTTTTGAGTTTCTATATCTTCTAACATGTATTTTAACCATAATTCTTTGTTTTTGTATTCTATGTTTGAATCCAATATTCCATCTGAACACATTAACAAAATATCTCCATCTTGAATATCTGTATCATAGACTGTTAGGTTACTTTCTTCTACTATTCCAGTAGGAAGTGAATTTGCTTTTATTATTCTTACTTTTTTTCTATTTTTTATATAAGAAGGACAAGCACCACTTTTGATAAATTCCATTTTTCCTTGGTATAAATCTATTATTGCTATATCTAATGTTGCAAATGATTCAACATTGTTTGATATTAAACTTGAGTTAATTAGCTCTATTGATGTATTTTTATCAAATCCCGATAGCAATAAGTTTTCTAATAGTCTTAATGCTTGTGAACTACTCTTTTTAGCTTCTTTTCCTGAGCCCATTCCATCACTCAACGCTACTAAATAATTACCATCTTTTAATCTTATTGTTGTAAAGCTATCTCCTGATTCCTCTGTTTGAGTTTTTGCTGCTTCACTATTTGAAATAAATAATTCAAATTTATCTTTTGATAAAAACTTCAAATGCGTTCCAATTACTTCTTCTTCATTTATGACTATTGGCTCTTTTAATATTTTTGATAATGTTTTTTCTATTTCTTTTATTTTTAAAGTCTCTTCATTATTTTTTAAGTATATTTCAACAAAAAATCTATTTTCTTTTCTAATACTTATTTCTTCAATTTCAATCTCTTTATTTTCTAACTCTTTAATTATTTCTTCTTTTTCATCTTTAAATTCTTTTTCATTTTCGATATCATCTTTAATATTTTTAGCTATACCTTTGATAGCTTTTGATACTGTGTTTAATTGTTTTTTAGTATTATTATTTACTTCGTTAATTTTTAGTTGCCATATAAAATTAGATTTAGATATTTTATATGAAGTATTTATAGTTCTTACAATCTGAGAAATCGCTTCATTTAAATACTCACTTAATTGTTTGTCATCAATTCCTATTATATAGCTATTACATGATTTGAAAATATTTATTAAATCAGTATTTTTCATTTCTTGCTTATCCAACATGAAGTTGAAAATCTTGTCTACAATTTTTCCTTCAGAATCTGCTATATCTTCATATAGAATATTATCTTTATATGGTTCTAAATTATCTAATAATTCTGTTACAAATATCTTTTTATTTTCTTGTTTGTGAACTTCTTCATTAAAATCTTTTTTAGAAGTTTCTTTGTAATTTTGTGCCATATCTTTAATAGCTTCTGAAACATTTTTTAACTCTTCTGCTACCTGTTTACTCTTATTTAAAGCTCTGTCAGCTGATGTAGGAAATAATTTTCTGTTTGGCATAAATCCTTCTATATCTAATCTTAATGTCTTTGGAACTGCAAGTAATCCTATTGATGCAATCAATATTTCTTTAAAATGTATTAGTTCTACTGTGTATCCATTTGATACATATGCTAGAACAATATTTCCTAAAGCAAAACCAACAATTACTCCTATTCTTCCAAAGTTATTTAATATTCCAGAAATCATACCTGAAACTGCATAAGCAGCAATCATAATAGGTTCTGTTCCAGTAATCACACCTAAAGTTACACCTATTGTAACACCTGCAGTTGTTCCAACTAAAATTCCATTTTTCCAACCTAGAATCAATACAACTAAAATACTTAATACATTACTTATAGATACCCCTAATATTTGTAATTCGCTTAAACAACTAAATGCAATAGTAATTAGTAAACTTGTCCCTATTATTTCTTCTATAGTGTATGCACCTTTTTGGTTATATTTTTCTAATACTAGCATACTATTTACAAAGATCTTATAAAAAATATATGTAATTATTGCAAGTGTAATACTTGTTAATATGTCATATATTGTAAATCCTGCTATAGAGCATTTTAATAATTGAATTAATAATGTTGAAATAAATAAATTTTTGCCTAATTTAATTTGCTCGTTTTTTTCTTCTCCGCTATATTTTGGCTTAATTATAAAAAATGTTATTACCATAACAGCTGTTGTTAATAAAAATGTTAGTGCTCCATCTATACCGAATTTAATACAATTACCTATTAAAGAAAATATTATAATTCCTAATGCTGGTATACCATTTGCAAAACATGCTGCCATAATACTTATACTAAATGGTGATACATCTCCTGTTAATCCCACCATTGATGCCATAAAAGCAATTATATATATTAATATGTATCTTTTTGAAAATACATTAACCAATAATTTATTTTCAACTGTGCCTTGTTTTACGTTTTGAAACATCCTTCTTACCACCTTTATATTTTTTTAGCATTATTTTACTACTTGTCTTTCGTGGTTTTTGTCTTTTTTGGTAAGCTTTTTTAAAGTTTTGTTTTACATGTTTTGATATTTATTTAATTTATCTTTCTTTTTTTACCTTTTTATATTTTTTATTTTATTATATATTGATGAAAAATGCAATATATTAACATGAAAAAAGATACCATTAAATTAAATTAATGATATCTTTTTTATTTTATAAGAAGATTTGTGTGATTGTCTTATTTAAATTTATTTCAGAACTACTTTCCTAATAAATACAAGTCCTGTTCCTAAAACTCCTAGAGATATAATTCCTATTACTGTCCAAACTACATTTATATAATCTGTGTCATCTCCTGTAGGAGGTATTACTGTTACTTGTTCTGCTCTATTTCCGTCTTTTTCTATCTCTTCTACATTTGGACTCTTACCTGGTTCTAAGTTACCTGGTAAGCTCTTTTCAATATATGATCCACCCTTCTTATCTATTTGTAATATTTCAGCTGTATTATAGAATTCTAGATCTTCATTATTACTTCCAAGTACTTTAGATGC
>CANQQC010000040.1 GCA_947625925.1 uncultured Clostridia bacterium
TTAAGTTCTGTTGAACCAAATATAATCTTGAAAGAAGATATACAAGCACCAATTACTAAAAATCAAGTTCTTGGAACTGTAACATATACTGTTAATAATATAAATTATAAAGCAAATATCATAGCTTCGCATGATGTTGAAAAATCTGTTTATTCTGATTTAATCGTTAAAATTGGAATTATATTATTGTTAATAATAATATTTGTTCTAATATTTGTAATTATAAAAAATTTTTCTAAAAAAAATAAAAATTAAAATAAAAAAGGAGGCATAATAGATTTTATCTTTTATGCCCCTTTTTTATTTATTGATAATCTGTTCCAATAATTATACTAATATCTGATTTACTAGTACTTGCTCCATTATTTGAAATATCTCCTATTCCTAATATTGTCTTTATCTCATCAACAAACTTAGTTTCAACATGTTTTTGATTTGTTATAACTGTTCTAGATGATTGTGTAGCATCTTCTTTTGACTTAGTAACATCATATCCTTTTTCTTGTAATCTTTGAAATGCTTGTTCAAATTTTTCTTCTGAACCTGTTCCATTTACAATTTGAATTTTTATATCTTCTTGTGTTTTTTCTTCTCCCACTGTTGTATTTGTAGCTATATTTCCAACTGTAGTATTTGTTGAATCAACTACTTCTTCATTATCTCCATAATCTCTTTCATGGAATAATTTATTAACAAGCTCTTTGGTTTCTTCTTCATCATATTCATAGAACCATAATTCATTAAGCATTGAAGGAACTCCAGGAACTGTGTCACTTACTAAGTTCTCTGTTTTAAATTCTACTAAATATGGTATATAATCTTTTGCTACATTAAAATCTATATTAGTTCGTATTGATTCTTTAGCAATATCTAGAATTTCACCTAATTTAAATACATTTTCTATTTTTAATGTTTGTCTCATTGTTTCAGATAAAAATTCTCTTTGTGTTCTCATTCTTCCAATATCATTATCTCCATATTCAGTTGGATAACTTGTACCATCATTATTATGTCTAAAACGTAATAAATATTCTGCTTTCTCTCCATCTATTAATTGTTCTCCTGCTGTTAAATGTATATGAAGATCTTGTGTTGGATCATCATAATCCATATCTATTGGTACATTATAATTTACTCCACCAATTGCATCGACTAATTTAATTAATGCATTTGTTTCAACTACTGCATAATATTGAATGTCTAATCCTGTTATTTCATTAACCGCTTCAAGTGTACCTTCAGGTCCACCTTTTATTGTATACATGGCATTTATCTTATTGCTTCCTGTAGCTTTTTTCTTATTTTTTCCAATATAAGTATCTCTCGGTATAGATAAAAGTGTTGCTTTTTGTGTGTTTGGATTATATGATGCTACAATAATTGTATCTGTTAACTCAATATCTAAATCTCTACTAATTCCTAACAATAAAACTCTAAATTCTGGTAAATCTTTTTTTGTTAGTTCATCATGTCCCATAGCAGTTGCCAATATACCTTGAAGTCCTCCTCCATTTTGATGTATTCGATATGCTATCGCGGTTATTCCTGCAAGAATTATTATTAACAATATTACTAAAAATATTTTTAATCCTTTTTTGTTACTTTTTTTATCTTTATTATTTTCTAAAACTCTTTTTCCTTTATTCTTTCCCAAAATATTCACTCCTAAAATTTAACGATATTAGTATAGCAAAAATTGTTTTATTTTTCAATAATTATTTAAAAAATATGTTTAGAATATTATTTTCATACATAGTTTTTGTTACAATTGAATTTTCAATTTTTTCATATGCAGAATTATTAGGTATTGCTTGTGTAACAATACTTACAAGTATCAATACAATATATATTGCTAAAATTCCTCTTATCAATCCATATGCTATTCCACCTGCTTTATTAAATTGACTTAAAATAGGTAAACTTGAGATTTTATCTGCCAAAGAATTGATACTTTTTATTATAATTTTTGTTAACACAAATAAAATTATAAATACCCCTAATTTTACAATATTTATAGTTAAGCCTTCTACGGCCGAAGGTAACATCCCATCTTGTATATCTTCTTTTGTCAAATCTAAATATATATTTTCTTTATCTGCTTCATTTTCCACCTTTTCTATTATTGTATCGTATATTTTATTCTCAATAGTCTCATCTACATTTGTTCCATTTATTACTAAATTTGAAATTGGATTATATAATAAAATAGTTATTATCATTGATATAATTAGAGCAACAAGTTTTATTGCTAAACTCACAAAACCTTTTTTATATCCCAAATATGTAGATAAAGCAATAATCGCAATAATTATTAAATCTAAAATCATTTGATTTTCTCCTTTATAATTTTACTATTTCAATTTTATTTCTATAAATAATACCTGCTAATTCATCAGATACAACTATATTTGTTATTTCTTGTTTAGCTATATATTTTTTTATTAACCAGCCTTCTTTATTTACAAATTCTATTTCTGTGCCTAAATTTAATGCTATTGTATTTCCTTTTGTATATATATCTTTTGTTACTTCTTTCAAAACATACTCTTTTTCATCTCTATTGCTTGAATTTACTATTCTTAATATCGAATCTGCTGTAAACAATCCTGAAGATTTTTCTTCTACTGTTATACTACTATTTGTTAATTCTATAGATGAAAAAATTATTTTTTTATCAGATTCCTGACTCAAAACTTCTTCTTTTCCATTTTCAATAATTGTAATAGAATCTGTATACATACAAATTAATCTATTTTTATCTTGATATTCTACATTTGTTATTAGCTTTCCCGCTTCTGAATTATATATATTTTCAACTGAATTATTAGGATCTTCTTGTGCTTTTGTCACAGATATTACTTTTACTGTTGATTGTACAATTGTTCCAGATGTATCTATTTCAGCTATTGCTAAATACTTATTATCATTTGATATACATATATCCGCTGTTCTTGTAGATGATAAATATGTTTTAAACATTTCTTCTCCTTCAGGTGTATACATTTCAACAACAGTTTTGTAGCTTGTATTTGATACAACTATAGCAACATATCCATTTTTGTTTACATGTATTTGAGAAATGTCTCCTTCAATATCCTTTTCCCATTCCATACTCTTATTTGTTATTAAATAAGCTTTTTGTCCACCTTTTTCAGCTATTGCTAAAAATCGATTATTAGAATTGAATAAAGGTGTTGATATTTCCACATTTAACGTTTCTTCTTTATTTCCTGAAGAATTATATATATCAAAATTATTATTTGAAAGCATTCCTATATACTGACTATATGCATAAACCTGTGCATTTTCATCTTCTTTTTCTATATAGACTGCATCTTCTTGTAATACTTCTTTTCTTAAAATGTTTCTGTTAATCCATTCTCTTATTCCATCATTT
Organism: uncultured Clostridia bacterium; assembly: GCA_947625925.1. Taxonomy (GTDB): domain Bacteria; phylum Bacillota; class Clostridia; order TANB77; family CAG-508; genus CAG-269. The sequence goes on from CANQQC010000040.1 coordinate 3,398, forward strand.
TTTTTATATAGAATTATTAAAGTAATTATTAGTATAACTAGAATTAAAAGTATTACCATCAGTATAATTCTTTTTTTCTCAATTGCTTTTTTTGGCTTATCCAAAAAATCTTTCATATATTTTACTCCTATAATTTGCTATGAACATATTTTACTATATTTAATATAAAAAAGCAATTAGTTAGCTTTATTTCTACATTTTAAAATTTCTATTATTTGAACTAATCCTAACACACCAAATAAAGGATAAACATAAGTTATTAAGTTAGAAAATCCAAAATTTGAAAAAATTACAGAACTAATACATATAAAAGCTGTATTTAATATATTTCTCTTAGAAATACTTTCTAAAAAGCTATTTCCTAAAGAAACAGCCGTTGTAAAAATTGATAACATTATTACTAATCCATATATTATTTGAAAAGGAGTAATTAGTTTTGATACAACATATGCTATTGGCATTTCAATTTGACTTACTTTATCTCCTACATTAAATAATATTCCAAAAACAATTGTTCCTAATACAATTGTAATTATACCTGTAAGAATAGATATTTTTAATATTTGCTTTTTTTCCTCCAAAAAATTTTTTAAAGTAATTAATACTGGAATCAACAAAATGCTATTATATCCAGCATATAAAATGCTACTTAAAAAGAATCCTTTTTTGGTTATATTTAAATTAAAATCTTCGATATTCATTGTATCTTTTATTGTTAAAAAGCCTATTAGGATAATAAATATGATTAAAAAAGGTATTACTATTTCATTTACTTTCACTACTCCTTGAATATTTTTTCTAAAAACAAAAAAACAAATTATAGCCAATAAACTACTACCAATAATATGATTTATACATAATTGTTCTTCAAAATATGCTCCGAAACCTGCAATCATTATAAAAAAAGTAACTAATACAAATATATTCACTATGTTATTAGTTACATTTTGTATATTCATATATTTTTTATTACTTCTTTTTGGTTGTATTAGTATATCTAGTAATTGTCTATAATTCTCTATTTTCCTTTCTTTTACAATTTTTAAAATTTTATATATTACTAAGCTAATTAGTAATGATGAAATTAAAAGTCCTAAGATTCCTTTTATTCCATATGAAAAGAAAAATAAATATATTTCTTGTCCTGATGCAAACCCCGCTCCTATAAGAGTCCCTATTATCACAAAAACAATCTTTAAAATTTTTTTCATAAAGAAAAACCCCCATATTATTCTATGGAAGGTTATTTCTTTTATTCATTTATTTTATTTTTTTCTTCTTCTAATTTGCCATACTACAACTCCGCCAACTATTATTACTATAGGTGCTAAAAATATAACTGCCATTATAATTTTATTTTGTTGTTCTGTTGGTGTATAGCTTACACTATCAGTATTTTTTCTAACAGTAATTAAATCTTCTCTTTCATTTAAGTATGCAATAGAATTTAAAATCATATCTTTATTATTATATAAATTGACTGCACTTACAGTATATTGACCTACTGGAATTTGTTGATCAGATCCGAAAAGCTCATTACCAAAAATAATCATTTTAGACTCTTTATCATCTCCAACTTTTTTAGTTGCAAGTGCTGCTACTGTATATTCTCCTTCTTCTCCATCTAAAGATGTTCTTGAAACAGATTGTTGTGATAATTGAGTTCTTATAAATGCTTTATTAGTTGTTTTTACCATTTCAGTTTTTTCAACTTGTAAATCACTAAGTTTATCTTCATCAAAAGTAATATTTGCTGCATCTACTAAGCATAAACTTAATGTTGATGATATTTTTTTAGTAACTTCAGTAGATAAATCACTTTCAACTACTAAATCTGGATATCCATATAACATATTTGAAGTATCTCCTTCAAATATTACACCATCTCCAATTTTTACACCATATTGATCTAATACTTGTTGGAAATTATTTAAAGTTGCATCTGTTAAATTTGGTCCACACATAAATAGAATCTCTCCACCTCTATTTATGTATTCTATTATTTTATCTCTTTCTTGTTCTGTAATATCCTCTTTTAATGTTGTAATTACTAAACAATCACAATCTTCTGGAATATCTCCTTTTGTTAAAATATCTATAGATGATACAACATTTGATTCTTTTTGTATATATTGAGTTAAACTTGTAAATGCTGTGTATTCATATCTAGTATGTGTTCCTAAGAAATATACTTTTGGTTCATCTTTTGTTGTTACATTTATTATTGAATTGATTAAAGATTCCTCTGTTGTATCTACTGTTTGATATGTATTATAATCAACTGAATAAAGCTCGTCATCTGTAACAGTTCTTTCTTTTCCATCACTTGCTATTAAAATAAATTTACTTGTAGCTTGTAAATTATATTTTTGCATTAAATCTGCTCTTGAAGAAAGATCATCAATTTTCTCAAGTTGAATTTTATCATTTACATTATTAAGTTGTCTTGTAAAAGATTCTATTGCAGAATCATTACCGTAGTTAGCTATTGTAATTTTTACTTCTTTATCAATTCCTTTTGCCAATTCTACAGATTGATCTGATAATGTAAATCTTTTACTTTCTGTTAAATCTAGTTGAGGTAATGTATATTTTTCAACTAACATTGTTATTCCAATATATATTGCTACTATAATAATTATTAATGCTAAAGTTGTTGTTCCTCTTATTAACCATTTATTTTTTAAAACATTACCTATTTTAGAAAAAACATTTTGTTTATTCTTTTTCTTTTTAGCTTTTTTATCTTTCTTTTGTTCTTCCTTTTTTATTTGATCTTTTTTTGGCTGTTCTTTCTTTGGTTGTTCCTTCTTTTCTTGATCTTTTTTCTTTTTTTCCACTCTTCTCATCTCCTTACTTAACTAGTTTTCTTCTTTGTAATATTATAATTGTAATAGAAATAAACATTGCGCTGAATCCTAATAGTTGAATTATACTTTTTAATGATATTAATCCTTGTGCAAAATTCACATAAGCATCAATTATTGAAATTTTTGAAAATATATCATTTATACCACTTATAAATAATTCCATTATTAAGAATGCAACTGTTATAATTCCTGCAATTATTTGATTTTCTGTTAAACTTGATGCACACATACCTACTGACAAAGCAGCTATACTAGCTAAAACAAAACCAAAAATTGATCCAAGAACTATTTTTATATTTGGTTGTGCAAAAAATGATACAATTACAAAATATCCTAAAGAAACTATTAAAGTAATTAAAATAACTGCCAAAGCTGCTAATAATTTGCCCATTACAATCTTAAATATTGATACCGGCGATGTTAAAAGAAGCTGCTCTGTGCCATTTTTTCTTTCTTCTGCAAACATTCTCATTGTTAATAGTGGAACTATAATAATTAATCCATATACTATTACATGATAATATAATATTCCTAAATCTACACTACCACTTTGAAAAACTGTTAAGTAGAAAAATAAACTAAAACATAATAGGAAAATTCCCATAACAACATATCCTATTGGAGATAAAAAATAACTTTTTAACTCCTTCTTCATTATTGCCCACATTATTTTTTCCCTCCTTTTATTAGTTTCATAAATGCATCTTCTAGCGTTGTATCTATTTTTTTCATTTCAAATATTGTTATTCCTTGTTTTGAAAGTTGTTCAAAAATTTTCTTTCTTAAGTCAACATCTTTTTCAGCTTCAAATATATATTCTTTTGTTTTATCTTCATTCTCTTTTACAAATTTAATTTCTTTTAGTCCTTTTATTTTACTCTTTACTTTATTAATCTTATCTTCCTTATCTTCAACTGTAACTTGTATACTATTGCTTCCTTCAACTTTCTTCTCTAAGTTTTCAGGCGTATCAATAGCAACAATCTTTCCTTTATTTATAATAATTACTTTATTACATATTTGACTTACTTCTGATAATATATGCGAACTAAGTATAACTGTATGTTTTTTTCCAAGTTTTCTAATTAAATCTCTAACCTCTGCTATTTGCTTAGGGTCTAAACCAACTGTTGGTTCATCTAAAATCAATATTTTAGGATCACCTATTAAAGCACCTGCCATACTTACTCTTTGTTTATATCCTCTTGATAAATTACGTATAAGTTTATTTTGAACGTCTAGCAATCCAATTTCTTTTATTATCTTTTGAATCTTTTCTTTTCTCTCTTTTCTGTTTACCTTTTTTAACTCTGCCATGTATGTTACGAACTCTTTTACAGTTAAATCTGTATATAAAGGAACACCTTCAGGCATATATCCTATTTCTTTCTTTGCTTTTTTAGCTTTCTTTTGAATATCATATCCTGATACGTAAACTTCTCCACTTGTTTGATCAATATATCCAGTTAAAATATTCATAGTTGTACTTTTTCCAGCACCATTTGGACCAAGTAAACCAATAATTTCACCTTCTTCAATTTTAAAACTGATATTGTCGAGAGCTACAAATTTTCCATATTTCTTTGTAACATTTTTTACCTCAATCACAAGATTCTCCTCCTTTTTATATTTTATCTTTTTTATATTATCATTTTATATTTTTATTGTAAAGCAATTCACACAAAATTTACAAATGTATGTTGTTTTACATTTTTCTATATTTTGTTTTATATATTTTCCATAATTTCTAAAAATTACTTGTATTTTTTTGTAAAATATTATATTATAATTATAATTAAAGGAGGTGTCCGTAGACAAATGAAAAAATCAAGAAAAAAAAATAGATTACTATTACTATTAATATTACTTATCATTGTAATAGTTATTGCTCTAGTAGTTTATTTTAAAGTATTTAGAAAAAATTCTAAAGATACAGATGTTTTAGATACTGTTTCTGAAAGTGGAGAAGCTACATCAGATGAAAGTGCTAATGAACCAGCTGAAACTACAGATGAAAATTCATCTACAGAGGAAAATTCAGAAAATAAAGAAGAATCAAATGTTTCTATAGACGAAGCTAAGTTAGATTTACTATCTGATGAAGATGATAAACTTTTTGAAGAAAATGGTGACCCTATTTTATTTAAAATAGAGTTTCACGAAGCACTTTGCAACTTACACAATGCTTTAATTTCAGACAGTAAAGGAAGAGAAGATTTAATAAATAAAGAAACAGCAAAACTTGATCAATATATGAAGGATTTTTCTAAATATGAAGAGAAACTTAATGAAATAGAATCTGAAGATTCATTTAAAGAAAATTGGAAAAATTATTTTAATGAAGCAAAAAAAATATATGAAAAATATAAGTCTAATGACTATGATGCATCACAAGGTATAATTCTTGATAATACAATTCATGATTTATATAGTAAATAATAAAAAGCCCTTATAAAATAGGGCTTTTTTATATTTTCTTTAATTTCTTTATTTCAAACCAATATGGTATTCCTTTCAAAACCTCTTCTTTAACAATATCTATGTCATAATTAGATACTTTATTTATAAAAAATTCTAATGTATCTAAACTTAAAATATGTAATAGACCTTCTTTATAAAATACTTTATTTTCTACTTTTTTTGGTATTTTTACATCATACTTTTCAATTAAATAATTATTTAATATATCATAATCCTCATATATGCTTTTTGAAAAGAATTGTAAAAAATGATTGTAAAAAATATAATCTGTAAGTAAATGTATAAAATAACCTTTATTAAAATCACTATCTATGTCCTTTTCTTCAAAGAAGTTTTTTAAATTAACTTTACTACTTTTTGGTCCATAATGTGTAAGTGATTTATCTTTAACATCATCGGGAGCAATAATTCCTTGTATAAATTCATCATAACTTTTTATTTCATTAGGATGCTTTCTTAAATATTCTTCTCCAACAGCCAGATGAATTACATATCCTGCCATTTTTACATTTTACCTCCTTTTTTATAAAAAGTTTTCATCTTCAAATTCTTCTAAATCTTTTATACTTCTCTTACTTTCTCTTAATTTTTGTTGAGATTTTGTAGAAGATATTTTTGCCATTTTTTCAGGTGGACGATCTGTAAATGCTATTTTTACACCTAATTTTTCATATTCTTCCTTATGTTCTTCTTCTTTTTCTTGTAAATCAGATCCAAAGATCATTACTATATCAGATGGTTCTACTTTGTATGCTTCTACAATTCTTCTTACAATGTCTTCTCTCGTGTCTTCAATTTCCATGTAATCCACATCATCAACAGATTTTAATTCAAATAAATTATTCCATCTTTTTTGTGCACTTTGAACTGGTGTCTTATTCTTTTTTGCTTGAATTCTTTCATCACTTTTTACAAAAACAAGCAATTTTTCACACATTTCTTTTGCCAATCGTATATTTTCAATATGACCACTATGTAACAAGTCAAAGCTTCCTATAACACAACCAATCTTTGATTTGTTTTTATTCTTTTCATATTCCGTAGAAAGATACTCTTCAATAGATTCTTCTATTACTGCTTTTAATTCATTGATATCTTTTGAATTAACTGGAAAAATAATATCACCAAATTCTCCAGCAATATCTTTTCTTTCTTCATATGGCTTTAAACATTCTCTTCCATATTGTTCCTTAATATATTCATCTGTATAAACACCTATAGCATATATTTTACCTGAAAGTTTATTTTTTCTACACATTCTTCTCATATTTTCAGTTATTACATCAAAAACTCCTAAGTTAACTGCAACAGTTCCATTTTTTTTATTTTCTTCTTTCATAATATTCTCCTTTTTACCAAACCTATATCTCTATTATACTATATTTCAACATTTTTTTCAACTATAACAAAAAAGTACTTTTTAAAAATGCTTTTTATATATTAAACATTATTTTCTGTTAATTTTGTATCTATATCATTTTCTTCTTCAACATTAGATTAAATTTTTTTCACTTTTTCTCTATTACTATTTATTCTGTTGTATCTTACAAAAAACAAATTACTTAAAAGTGTTTGTTCTTTAAATATTTTGTACTTGAATCCTATATTTTGAATAATTTCTTTTGCTCTTCTTTTTTCCTATTGTATTTTCATAAACTGTTAATCCTTATACCAAAAGCATGTTAATAAGTTTTTACTTTACCAAAATAAAAGTAACTTAGGTATTATGCCTAAGTTACTTTTATTAATATTTTTAAATATTAAATTTATTCTTGAGCTCCA
>CANQQC010000041.1 GCA_947625925.1 uncultured Clostridia bacterium
TTTACCTCTCTATATTTTATTAAATTTTGATTAAATATATTATATCATAGTTAACGTAACTTTTCAATAAAGATGCTTTTTTTGTTTTGGCGGAGAGAGTGGGATTCGAACCCACGGTATGCAATTTGCAAACTCCAGTTTTCGAAACTGGTGCTTTAAACCACTCAGCCATCTCTCCTTAATTCTTCTCTCTTTCCTTTAAGAAACTGCATTTCTTCATAAAAATCCTTGTCGTCCCACTTATTAAATGTGTAATTGTCATTATGATTCTTTTTTTCTTGCTCCATTTCTTCTATAGTTATATACTTTACTTCTGATACTTCTTCTTTTTGTAATATATATTCTTCTATTTTATAATCTACCACAAACAAAAAACTATAAGAGAAATATTTGTTGTCTTTTTTAGAACTTTTTAATATCCTTAATATTTTTATTTGCTCTTGTGGTACTTCAATCCCCATCTCTTCTTTTATCTCCCTTTTTATTGCTTGTTCTACTGATTCTCCTGTGTCTACATGTCCTCCTGTTTTTGCCCACTTGTTTGCATTTCTATGCTTACATTTTGCTCTTTTTTGTAAAAGTATTTCACCTTTTTTATTCATTATCCAAGCAGAAACATGTCTATGCCATAAATTTTCTTTATGCGCTTTTTCTCTAGTTTCAACTTTCCCTGTTAGTTCATTTTTCTCATTTACAATATCTAGTAATTCCACCTTTTTTCCCTCTTTATTACTATTTTTATATTATTATTTTAACAAAAACCATAAAGATTTATCTCTTTATGGTCTTTTCTTTTATGGCGGAGTAGAGAGGGTTCGAACCTCCGCGCCGATCACTCGACCTAACAGTTTAGCAAACTGTCCCCTTCACCGCTTGGGTACTACTCCTTATATTATTAAAAGTTAGATACTATATATATATCTAACTTTATGGCGGAGAGGGTGGGATTCGAACCCACGGTACGCTATGAACGCACGCCAATTTTCAAGACTGGTGCCTTAAACCACTCGACCACCTCTCCATTTCTTTAGGCAAATCGTTTGCGGACAATACTTATATTAACATTTATATGATATTTTGTCAATACAATTTCTTTTTTTTCTTTAATTTTCTATAGCTTTTGCTATTGCTCTCTCCTCTTCTTCAGAAACTTTATACACAGGTATTCCTTTTTTCACAGGTTTAGCATATATATTAGACATTTCTCTTGAATATATTCCGTTTAAAACCACTCCATTGTTTTCTCTATCCAATAAAGCTAAAGCAAAACTTAATTCACTACCTGTATCTTTAAATGCATTATATCTTACCATTCCTGTTTTTTGAATACATACTTTTAAATTGTTGTCTAACATATCACAAGCCCTAACTAATTCGGAATTTTGTCTTTCAATTCTTTCCACTCTATCCATATATTTTTTTAAGTCTTCTTCAATGCTCTTGCTATTTCCAAGCTTTTTTATAAAAGTTTCATATCTTTTATTAAGTTTTATATTTTTAATAACTAAAAAAATTACAACCAATAATAAAACAAATAGAAGTATTAACATACACAATAATGAATTATCATTTTTTAAAATTTCTAAAAAATCCATAGAAGTTCTCCTTACTTAATCAATCCTAAAATTCTCTCTAAATCATCATTTGATGTATATTCTATTACTATTTTTCCTTTTCTCTTTCCTGGATTTAATTTAACTTTTGATCCAAAGAATCCTTGAAAAGTATTCTCTATATTTTTATACAAAATGTGATTTCTTTCATCCTCCTCTTTTGTTGTTTTGATTTTTACCTTTTTCTCAAGTTGTCTTACCGTTGCATTTCTTTCTATCATTTGTACAGCTGTTCTATATTGCCTTTCAGGATCATTTATTGAAAGCAAAACTTTACAATGCCCTTCTGATAGTTTACCTTCTTTTGCTAATTCTAATACTCTTGGCTCTAAATTTAATATACGAATTGAATTTGCAATACTACTTCTTCCTTTTCCAAGTTTTTTAGCTATTTGCTCTTGTGTTAAACTATAATTATCCATTAAAGATTTTATTCCTACAGCTTTTTCAAAAGGATTTAAATCTTCTCTTTGTATATTTTCAATCAAAGCAATTTCTGAATTTTTTCTTTCATCATTCTCTCTTAAAATTGAAGGAACTTCTTTTAATCCTGCAAGTTTACAAGCTCTCCATCTTCTTTCTCCTGCTATAATAGAGTAATAATCATCTTTTTTGGTAACAACAATAGGTTGTATTAGTCCATATTCCTTAATTGATGAAGCAAGTTCCTCTAAAGCTTCTTGATCAAATCTTTTCCTTGGTTGAGCTCTATTTGGTTCTATTTCTGTTATTTTTAAATTTTTTAATACATCATTTTCTTGTTGTTGCTCTTCCAATGGTATTGGCCCAAACAAAGCATCCAAACCTCTTCCTAAACCTGTTTTTTTCTGCATTTAAATCCCTTCTTTCTATTTGCTTATTTCTTCATTATTTTTTATAAATTCTCTAGCAAATTTCATATAACTTTTTGCTCCTTTTGATTTCGGATCATATTCAGTTATTGGTAATCCATAACTAGGTGCTTCACTTAATTTTACATTTCTTGGTATAACATTTTTATATACTTTATTTCCAAAATATTTTTTAACTTCTTTTACAACTTGATTTGAAAGATTTGTCCTAATATCATACATCGTCAATAAAGCACCTTCTATTTTTATATCTTTATTAAGATGTTTTTTTACTAGTTCAACAGTATTAAGCAATTGTCCTAATCCTTCTAATGCAAAATATTCGCATTGTACAGGAATTAAAACACTGTCTGATGCTGTAAAAGCATTTAATGTCACTAGTCCTAGTGAAGGAGGACAATCAATTAAAATATAATCAAAAAAATCTTTTATTTTATCAATCTTTTCTTTTAACCTTTGTTCCCTAGACATCATTGATACTAATTCAACTTCTGCTCCTGCTAAATCCATGTTTGAAGGACAAACGATTAGTTTTTTTATTGGCGTTTTTTGAAATGTTTCTTCTATTTCTGTTTCATCTATTAAAACATTATATAAAGATACTTTTATTTCTTTATTTACTCCTAAACCACTTGTAGCATTACCTTGAGGATCTGCATCAATTAAAAGAGTTTTCTTTCCTTTTTTTGCTAAGATTGTTGCTAAATTCACTGTTGTCGTTGTCTTTCCAACTCCACCCTTTTGATTTGCAACTGATATTATTTTTCCCACTTTTCTTGTCTCCTTTTTTAGTTAATGTTAATTTATAGGTTTATTTCTATTTAATTTTTTTTACTTTCTATATAATATAAAAATATTGATAATATGTCAATAAAAAATAAAAAAAACATGTAATATTTACATGTTTTTATTTTATTGGATTTTTCTTTGCTTCTCCTGGCTTTCTAGGATATTTTCCACAAGTTGTTTGTTTTTTGTGGATAATTACATTGTTTCTTTTTATATTAGTTTTTAATAAACAAAACTCCTCTACTTTTTCAATTTTTCCACCTAGAACTTCTATAGCTTTCTTACTGTTTTCAAGCTCTTCTTTAATTTCAGCACCTTTCATATATATTCCTTTTCCTTCTATTTTTATAAAAGGAATAGTATATTCTGAAAGAACACTCATATTTGCAACAGCTCTTGAAACTACAATATCAAAACTTTCTCTGTATTCCTTGTTTTTTCCTGCTTCTTCTGCTCTACAATGAATAGCTTTAATTTTTTCCAACTCTAATTGTCTTATTACTTCCTCCAAAAATTTTATTCTTTTATTTAAACTATCTAATAATACAATTTCTATATCAGATTTTATAATTTTTAATGGAATTCCTGGAAATCCTGCTCCAGTTCCAACATCAATAATTCTGTCATTTTTTCCTATTTCCTTTACTATTGTTGCTGAATCAATAAAATGCTTTAATATAATTTCTTTTGGTTCAACAATTGCTGTTAAATTCATCTTTTTGTTCCATTCTATCAAAAGTTCCATATAGAAAAAAAATTGTTTGATTTGTTTCTCTGTTAAATCTATTCCTATTTCTCTCATTCCATTTTTTAACAATTCAGAAAACTCTATTATTTCCATATTATATATCTCCTCCTTTTCCTTGAAGAGTAATTAGTAATACAGAAATATCAGCTGGTGAAACACCTGAAATTCTTGAAGCTTGTCCTATTGATCTAGGTTTAAATTTTGTTAACTTTTGTCTAGCTTCTAAACTCAAGCCTTTTATTTGTTCATAGTTCATATCTTCTGGCAATAACTTCTTTTCAAGTTTTTCAAACTTTTCCACTTGAGCTTCTTGCATTTTTATATAACCTTCATATTTTATTTGAATTTCTACTTCATCTTTTTCTTGTTTTGTAAGGTTTGGTCTTTCTTCATCAATAACTTTTAAATCCTCATAAGTGATTTCTGTTCTTTTTAATAGTTCAGCTAATTTGCTTCCTGTTGAAAGTGGTGTAGTTCCTTTTTCTTCTAACATTTTATTTACAATTTCTGATGGTTTAACAACCGTTTTCTTTAATCTTTCAATTTCTTTTTCTATGTTTTTCTTTTTATTTAAAAACCTTTCATATCTTTCTTTAGAAATTAGTCCAACATCATATCCTATTTGAGTTAATCTTAAATCCGCATTATCTTGTCTTAATAAAAGTCTATATTCTGCTCTAGATGTCATCATTCTATATGGTTCATTAGTTCCTTTTGTTACAATATCATCAATTAAAACTCCAATATATCCTTGAGTTCTATCTAGAACAATTTGATCTTTTTTCTTTATTTTCTGCGATGCATTTATTCCTGCAATTAAACCTTGACAAGCTGCTTCTTCATATCCAGATGTTCCATTTATTTGACCTGCTAAAAACATTCCTTCAATATCTTTATATTCTAATGTTAATTTTAAATTTAAAGGATTTATACAATCATATTCAATCGCATATGCCGGTCTTGTAAATTCTGCTTTTTCAAGTCCTGGTATTGTATGATATAAAGCAATTTGTACTTCTTCTGGTAAAGAAGAACTCATTCCTTGAATATACATCTCTTCTGTATCAAGACCAACAGGTTCAACAAAAGCTTGATGTCTAGGCTTATCACTAAATCTTACAACTTTATCTTCAATTGATGGACAATATCTTGGTCCTGTACCAGATATTTTTCCTGAATATAATGGAGATCTATTTAAATTTTCTCTAATAACTTTATGTGTTTCTTCGTTTGTGTACGTTAAATAACAATCAACTTGTTCAAAATCTTCTATTTCATCATCAAAAGAAAAAGCTTCAATCTCTTTATCTCCTTTTTGAACTTCCATTTTGCTAAAATCAATGCTTCTTCTATTTATTCTAGCAGGAGTTCCAGTTTTAAATCTAACAAGATCTATTCCTATGTTCTTCAAAGAATCTGATAGCTTGTTTGCTGCTGAAACACCATCAGGACCACTTTCTTTTGAGTATTCACCTATATAAATTTTTCCTTTTAAATATGTACCTGTTGCTAATATAACAGCTTTTACATTATATATAGCTCCAACATCAGTTTCAATTGATTTTACTTTTCCATTCTCAACTTTTATATCTACAATTTCTCCTTGTTTAACCTCAAGGTTTTCTTGTTTTTCTAAAGTATGTTTCATTTCTATGTGATATTTTTTTCTATCTGCTTGTGCTCTTAATGAATGTACCGCTGGACCTTTTGATGTATTTAACATTTTTATTTGTATCATTGTTTTATCTATGTTCTTTCCCATTTCTCCACCCAATGCATCGATTTCTCTAACAAGATGTCCTTTTGAACTTCCTCCAATATGTGGATTACATGGCATATTTGCTATTGCTTCTAGACTAATAGAAAAAATAACGGTTTTCATTCCTAATCTTGCTGCTGCAAGTGCTGCTTCACATCCTGCATGACCTGCTCCAATAACTGCTACATCATATTCTCCTCCATAGTAGCTCATTTTATTCCCCCCTTTTTTATTTTTCCTTGTGGAACAAGAAAGTTTGTTTTACAAACATTTGTGTTTCTTTTGTTTGCTTTTATTTTGGATTTTAATTTGTTTTTTTGTTTTGTTGTATAAAACTATGTGTCTTTTGGTTTAAATTTGCTTATTTTTGATTCTCGTGTGTTTTTTTGTTTGTTTATTTTCCTAAACAGAACTTAGCAAAAATTTCATTTATTATTTCTTCTGTTACTTCTTCTCCTGTTATCATATTTAAATTTTCCAAAACATTTTTAATATTTATAGAAACAATATCAATCGGCATATTGTCTTTTAATGTTTTTTTGGCTTCATTTATATTTTCTATAGCTTTGCTTACTAGGTTTTTATGTCTTAAATTTGTTATTACAACTTCGTTGTCTAGTTCTATTTGTTTTAAATTAAACATATTTATTATTTTATTTTTAACTAAATCTATTCCCTCTCTTTTTAGTGCTGATATTTTTATAATATTATCTTTTAATGGTTTTAATTCTGTTGTTTCTTCTGTTATAACTTGATTTAAATCTATCTTATTTAGTAAAATTATAACTTTTTTATCTTTTATTATTTCAAGTATTTCTTTATCTTCTTGAGATAATTCTCTATTGCTATCAAAAATAGCTATTATTAAATCAGAATTTTGAGCTATTCCTCTTGATTTTTCTATACCTATTTTTTCAACTTCATCTTTAGCATTTCTAATTCCAGCAGTATCAATAAGTTTTAATGGTACTCCTCCTATAGTGATAAACTCCTCTATTGTATCTCTTGTAGTCCCTTCATATTCTGTAACTATTGCTCTGTCTTCTTTTAATATAGCATTTAAAAGTGAAGACTTTCCAGCATTTGGTTTTCCTATTATTGCTGTTTTTATTCCTTCTTTTATTATTTTTCCATCATCAAAACTTTTTTCTAAAATTTTTAGTTTGTTTTCAACACTTTTAAGCATTTTTTCTAATTCTTCTTTTGTTACCTCTTCTACATCATATTCAGGATAATCAATAGAAACCTCTAAATTAACCATTACGTCCATTATTTCTTGCTTTATTTTTTTTATCTCTTTTGATAAACTTCCTTCTAATTGCTTAATTCCTGCCTTTGCTTCTTTTTCAGATTTTGCATCAATTATATCTATTACTGATTCTGCTTGTAATAAATCTATTCTTCCGTTTAAAAAGGCTCTTTTTGTAAATTCTCCTGGTTCTGCTAATTCTGCCCCATTTTTCAAGCATAAATCTAATATCTTTCTAACAATAACTATTCCACCGTGTGAGTTTATTTCACACATATTTTCCGTTGTATAGCTTTTTGGTGCTTTAAAAAATGAAACTAATACTTCATCAATTATTTCATTTTCTTCTTTTATAACCCCATATTTAATAGTATATCCTTTAATATTATCCCTGTTTTGTTTGTTTTTTGGTTCAAATATTTTATCCAAAATTTCAAAACATTTTTCTCCACTCATTCTAACAATTCCAATTCCTCCTATACCGTGGAGCCGTAGATATAGATGCTATAGTACTCATATTTCCTCCTTTACTTCAAAAAAAGTCAAAGATCCTTTATAATATAATAACTATAAATCCGATCTTTGACCTCCGATTTTTAATATTTATTTTTTTAATGAAATTATAAGTCTTCTTTTTGGCTCTTCGCCAACACTTTTAGTTTCAACTTTGCTGTTTGTTTGTAATCTACTATGAATTATTTTTCTTTCATAAGGTTTCATTGGTTCTAATTTTACTTCTCTTTTAGTTTTTATAACGGTTTTTGCCATTCTATCTGCTAAACTCTCTAGAGTTTTTACTCTTTTCTCTTTGTATTTTTCAATATCTAAAATAACTCTAACTCTATTACTAGCACCTTTACTTGCTACTGAAGATAAAATGTCTTGGAAAGCATATAGTGTTTCTCCCCTATACCCAATTAAAAAACCTAAATTTTTATTCATCATATCAACAGATATTCCATCTTTAGAAGCCTCAACATTATATGTTGTTTCTCCTTCAAAGTTTTTTGTTATTTTCTCTAGAAATTCATTTACATTTTTCTTTGCTATTTCTTGATCTTCTTGAGATAATTCTATTATCTTTTTCTCTTTTTTTATTTCTGTTTCTTCATCGTCTTTTAAAGTCATTTCAACTCTTACAACTCGTGGTGTAAGTATACTAAAGAACATTTTCTTTTCTTCTTCTAATACTTTTATATTAACGTGTTCTTTTGTTGTATTTAGTTGTTTTAATCCGTTATTTATAGCTTCATTTGTTGTTTTTCCTTCAGAAATAATAACCTTTCCCATTCTTAATTAATCCTCCTCTGTCTTAATGACTTTATCTAATATAAGTCTTTCACAAATCATCATAATGTTACTCATTAACCAATATAGAGCAAGTCCTAATGGTGCAACAAAAGCAATAGATATAGATAAAATTGGCATCATCCATGACATCATCTTGTTTGTTTGTGCTATAGAATCTGCAGGATCTTCTTGTTCTTTTTCTTTATCCTTATCATCAGTTATATCTATAACTTCTTCTTTCTTTTTAGGCTTTAATTTTTCCTGCATTGCTGTTGTTATTTTTATAGAAATAAATGAAGAAATTATGTATAAAACTGGTATTATATATACAGTATAATCATTCATGTTTTGTTGTGGTATTTTGCTTAAATCAAGTCCTAAAAAATTCATATTTATATTAAATTTATCAACTTTTTCATCCTCAGGATTTTTTTCTTTTAATAGTTGATAATTTCTAATCAAACCTATTTCTTGATATGCTAAATTATTTGAATTGCTTTCATTTTCTTGTATTTGGCTTATGTATGTTTTTAATGGTTCTTGTGTTTGTTCATCTTCTACTAATTTTATATGTTCCATATATGTTAATGGTCTACTAACTAAATAAAAAATAGATAATATTAATATAAGTTGTAAAATTGAACTTAAACACCCACTAAAAGGACTCATTTTATTTTCTTTGTATAGCCTCATTATCTCTTGATTCATTTTTTCTTGATCATTTTTATATTTAAATTGTATTACATTCATTTCTTCTTGTAAAGCAACGCTTTTTTTCATGGTTCTTTGTTGCTTTATAGATATTGGTAACATTGCTAATTTTATTAAAATAGTAAATAAAATCATTGCAATCCCATAATTATTAACAAGATTATATAAAAAATTTAATACATATCCAAATATTCCTGCAAAAAAATTGAACATTTTTATCTCTCCTTATTTTTACTTTAAAGGATCATATCCCCCTTTTGATAGAGGATTACATCTTAAAATTCTACAAATTCCTAAAAGCAAACCTTTTCCTGCTCCATACTTAACAATTGCTTGTTTTGTATATTCAGAACATGAAGGATAAAATTTACAATTAATATTTCTTCTCGTAAGCCATAAGGATATATGTTTTTGATACCATTCAATAAATAAAATCAATATTTTTTTCATTTTCCTTATTCTTCTTCTAATAATATTTTTGCTTTACTAAATATATTAAACATGTCTTCTTTTATGTCTTTATATGATATATTTCCTATGTTTTCATTTTTTTTACAAAGAAAAACAATACTATTTCCAGGTTTTAAAGACTTTTCAAAACAATTATAGTTTTCTCTAAGCAATCTTTTTATATGGTTTCTTGCAAAAGCCTTTCCCCTCTTTACTCCAATTGCTAAACCTAATAAATTAAACTCTTTATTATTTTCTTGGATAAAAGCTTCAATTTTTTTTCCTGAATAGTATTTTCCTTTTGTTAAAACATTTTTAAATTCATAATTTTTTTTTAACATTTTAGTGTTTTTCATTGTAATTCCCTTCTATTCTTAAAGGTAATTATGCAGTTAATTTTTTTCTTCCTTTAGCTCTTCTTGCTTTTAATACTTTTCTTCCTGATGAAGTTTTCATTCTTTTCATAAAACCATGTTCTCTTTTTTCTTGTCTGTTTTTTGGTTGGAAAGTTCTTTTCAAGTTAAACACCTCCTATAGTTTTTTCTTTTTTTCAAAATAACAAGTATATCGATTATACAGCATTTCCGTAGATGTTGTCAAGTAAAATTGGTGTTTTTTTACTATTTTTATATTAATTAATTGTTTTTTTAAAACTTTTTTATAAAATTTTATTTTTTTTCCACAATTAAAAAACTTTTTTCAACAATTTCTTGACTATCTTATATGTTTTTTGATATTATATAAAAAAATCTTTTTATGTATACGCATAGTAGACTTTCAATAAAATTTGTTTATCAAAAAAAGGTTTGTTTTTTTCAAAATTGTCTCTGTTTTATTAACAGTTGTGGATAATTTTGTGGAAAATTTTTATTATGAAAGGACTTAAAAATGGATATAAACAAAGATGAACTTTTAAGTAAAGCAAAAGAAGAACTAAAAAAAGAAGTTAGTACAATATCTTTTGAAACTTGGATAAAACCATTAAACATTCAATCTATTAA